>NZ_JBFRTU010000114.1:0-13535 GCF_041474275.1 Vibrio sp. 10N.222.52.B7
GCAATGTGCCACCCCTTTTAGTTTAACTCTTTTATTTATAAGCAATAAAACGATTTAGTTCACGTTAAGCCGCCGTTACTTTCATAGAATAACTGGCTTTAACGTGAATCCTTGAACAGGTTATAAGCTCATCTCACCGCGCAATACTTGTTGCATCTGAGCCTTCACTTCTTCGTAGCCTAGGTTTTGGCTTAATAGATAATGCAACTTCGCCAGTGCCGCTTCTGGTGTCATATCGTAACCACTCACCACGCCCGCTTCTGCTAGTGCACAACCTGTCGCGTAACCACCCATGTTGACTTTACCAGCCAAACATTGAGTTAGGTTCACCACAATAACACCGCGCTCTGAGGCATCTTTCAGGTGCTGAAGCAGTTCTGGGTTTTGTGGTGCGTTACCCACACCGAAAGTAAGCAGAATCATCGCGTTAACAGGTTGTAATAGCGTGTTACGGATAACTTCGTGTGAGATGCCTGGGTACATTGTGATTACGCCGATAGGTTGCGGAGTAATGTTATGAACCTTGAAAGCACCTTTAGGTTGTTCGTTTACCTTTACGTTATTGCTAAGTTGGATATTGATACCCGCTTCTAGCAATGGATTCAGGTTTGGAGACGTAAACGCATTGAAGCCATCTGCGTGTGATTTTGTGCTGCGGTTACCACGCATCAACTTGTTGTTGAAGAACAGTGTCACTTCGTTGATAGGGTAGTTTGCGGCAATGTGTAGCGCATTCAGCAGGTTTGCTTGTCCGTCTGAACGAAGCTCTGCTAGTGGGATCTGAGAGCCCGTAACAATCACAGGTTTGCCGAGGTTTTCAAGCATGAAAGACAGTGCAGAGGCAGTGTAAGCCATAGTGTCTGTGCCATGCAGGATAACGAAACCATCGTACTTATCGTAGTTCGCGCGAATGTCATCAGCGATAGTCTGCCAATCAAGTGGCGTCATATCTGAAGAGTCCATTAATGGAGAGTATTCGTGAATGGTGTACTTAGGCATCTCTGGGCGATGGAATTCAGGCATGCCAGCTAGCTGCTTATCCATGAAACCTGCGACTGGAACATAGCCGTGGTCAATAGACTTCTGCATGCCAATTGTGCCGCCGGTGTACGCGATATAGATGTGTTTTCTTTCCATGGCGATTAATACTTAGTGTGATGTAGGGAACAGGGGGGGCGATTATAGCGAATTATCATGCAATAAAAAGAGGCACCTCACACAGAGGTACCCCTTAGTCATTGAGTTATTGGCTCAACTTATTGAACTTGGCAATTTAAGCAGAAAGCGTATCGGCCTTGTGGGTCGTTAAAGCTGCCTAACAGCTGGCTATCTTGAGCTAACTGCTGAGTAACAGGCTGTAAACTGCTTGGTATCATCGATTGAATATCTAGGCCTATCGACATCTGAACTTGGTTCATAAATTCTTGAATAAATTGTTCAGTGGCCGAAAGTGGCTCTTCTACCCAGTAGATGTTGTAGCTTTCAAGCTCTGCAAGTGAAGCCGCAGCTGCAACCGCATCATCGAAATCACCAATCTCATCGACTAAGCCTTTCTGAATCGCATCTTGACCTGTCCAAACTCGACCTTGAGCAATCTTGTCGACAGCATCGACTTCCAGACCGCGATTTTCTCCAACTAGGCTGATGAATCGGCGGTATCCGTTTTCAATGCCCATTTGGAACGCGTCTTTCGCGCCATCGCTAAGTCCAGTTGTAATACCAAGACCAGAGAAAGGTGAGGTGCCAACGCCATCAGTGTAAACACCAATATCGTTCAACCCTTTTTCGAAGGTGGTGATAACACTGAAGATACCAATTGAACCCGTTAGTGTGGTTGGTTGAGCTAGGATCTTATCCGCACCCATCGAGATCCAGTAACCACCTGAAGCAGCAAGGCTCGACATCGACACAACAACCGGTTTACCCGCTTGCTTGATCGCTTCTATTTCATTACGGATAACTTCAGAAGCAAAGGCACTGCCACCTGGGCTATCGACACGAAGTACAACCGCTTTCACTTTATCGTCGTTACGTGCTTGGCGCAGTAGGGCTGCAGTGGTGTCTCCGCCAACGGTGCCACGCGGTTGCTTGCCATCCATAATTGCGCCGCTCGCTACAATCACGGCAACGTCGTGAGATTCACTGGTCATGTCTGGAAGCATGGTTGCACGGTATTCGTAGTAACCAAACGCGTTGTAGCTGTCTTGGCCGTCACTGCCGAAAACATCGGCAAGCTCTAGTCGAACTTGCTGGCGTGTCGCTAGCTCATCCACTAAGCCAAGTTTCTCAGCCAGTTTTGCAATGTCACCGTCCACCGACTCCAGTTCTTTCAAGAAGGTGTCCATGCTTGGATTCAGTGTCTTAGCGTCTATTTGACGGTTATTGCTGACATCATCAACGTACGCACCCCATAGTTGGCTTAACCAACGAGAAGCGGACTCTTTCGCTGCGTCTGACATGTCATCACGAATGAAAGGCTCAATAGCTGACTTATAAGTGCCTACACGGAACACGTGCGTGTTGACGTCTAGTTTCTCTAACAACGTTTTGTAGTAAAGCGAGTAAGCGCTATAGCCTTTAAGAAGAACCCCACCATCTGGTGATAGGAATACCTTAGTTGCGTAGCTGGCTAGGTAGTATTGGCTTTGGTTGTAAAAGTCACCCACCGCATAAATCGGTTTGCCTGATGCTTTGAACTCATTCAATGCTTTAGCAATGTAGCGCAGCTTGGTCAGGTTGGTTTCTGGCAGCTCTTTGAGTGCTAAAACGATACCAGTAACCTTGTCATCGTCTTTTGCGTAGCGAATCGTTTCAACGATATCAAACAGGATGTTCTCTTTTGGAAGGTCTTTGCCAAGCAGTGAACCTGTGACCGAATCCATCGGATTGATATAGCGGCTTTGTTCCACAATAGGGCCAGACAGGTTAAGCACTAAAGCCGAATCCTGTGGAACCGTCGGTTGAGCCGTATCTGAGTGGAAGTACACAAAGTAGATGATGGCGATACTAAGTAAAAAGACTAGGTTAACCAGCGCAAGACGTACAAACGTAATGAGCTTCCAAATCCCTTTAAAGATCATGCCTATAAATTTGAATATTTTTTTCATTCTGTCTCCGCAGTGAGATCACGTCGCTTTAACAAGCCGTAGTACCATTAATCTCAATAATATGAACTGCTTAGTATCCTACGATAATTCCCAAGCTCAAACTACACCAAGAATTGTTAATCGATATATATTCTCATTAAGTGTAGTCAAATTAAGGGCTTCTGAACGATTAATACGTGCAGCATTATGATCGGTGTTACAAAAATGTAAACGGTTGTTTGAACTTTTGGTAATTGAACTATACTGTGGTCAGACCACAAGGATAAAATAATAGAAGTGATGTCTGCCATGTACCCACATTTACTTGAACCACTCGATCTTGGATTTACCCAGTTACGTAACCGTGTATTGATGGGATCAATGCATACAGGTTTAGAAGAAAATAAAGAAGGTCTCCACAAACTCGCCGCGTTTTATGAAGAGCGAGCAAAAGGAGGCGTTGGCCTTATTGTTACCGGTGGTTTCTCTCCTAATTTACGTGGCAGATTAACCCCATTTAGTGCTGAATTCAGTAAAGTGAAGCATGCAAAAGCTCACCAAGTTGTTACCGAGGCCGTGCACAAGCATGGCGGTAAGATTGCCCTTCAGTTGCTGCATGCTGGCCGCTATGCCATGCACCCATTCGCGCAAAGTGCTTCGGGTATTAAAGCGCCAATCGCTAAGTTCGCACCGAGTGAGATGAGCCCTCGTCAGATCAAAAAGACCATTGGTGCCTTTGCCAACAGTGCCGAACTCGCCCAAGTCGCGGGTTACGACGGCATTGAGATTATGGGATCTGAAGGTTACTTGATTAACCAATTCATCTGTAAACGTACCAATATGCGTTACGACGAATGGGGCGGTTCTTATGAGAAGCGCATGCGTTTCCCGCTGGAGATTGTTAAATCGATTCGCGAAGCAGTGGGTGACGACTTCATTATTATTTTCCGACTGTCGATGCTGGATTTGGTTGAGCAAGGCAGCACCTTTGAAGATGTTGTTCTATTGGCTCAAAAGCTGGAAGAAGCAGGCGTGACTATTATCAATACCGGCATCGGTTGGCATGAAGCGCGTGTTCCGACTATCGCGACACAAGTACCACGTGGTGCATTCTCTTGGGTGACGGAAAAAGTGAAACCATACGTGTCGATCCCAGTGGTGACATGTAACCGAATTAATACGCCAGAAGAGGCCGAACGTATTCTTAGCTCTGGGCAGGCTGATATGGTGTCTATGGCGCGTCCATTCTTGGCAGACCCGGATTTTGTTAATAAAGCAGCTCAAGACCAAGCTCAGTTCATCAATACCTGTATCGGTTGTAACCAAGCTTGCCTTGATAACGTGTTTAAAGGTAAACGTGCGAGCTGTTTGGTGAACCCACGCGCTTGTTACGAGACTGAAATTGTTGTTCAGCCAGCGCAAGCGACTAAGACCATTGCGGTTGTCGGCGCAGGCCCAGCCGGTTTAGCCTGTGCAACGACTTTAGCTCAGCGTGGGCATAAGGTTGACTTGATTGAGAAAAATGACCGTATCGGCGGTCAGTTTAGATTGGCAATGCAGATTCCGGGTAAAGAAGAATTCAGAGAAACGATTCGCTACTTTGCTAACCAAATCGACGCATCAGGCGTGAACCTGAAACTGGATACTGAGGCAACGTTTGAGATGTTGTTGAAGTACGATGAAGTCGTGATGGCGGCTGGCGTAGAGCCAAGAAAGCTCGATATTGAGGGCATTGACCAAGAAAACGTGGTCGATTACCAAACCTTGATTCGTGAAAAGACACCAGTAGGCGAAAAGGTCGCGATTGTTGGTGCTGGTGGTATTGGTGTCGATGTGGCAACCATGCTGACAGAACCGACTTCACACAGCCTAGACGATTGGCTGCATGAGTGGGGCATCGATAAGAATATGGAACACCCAGGCGGACTTTACCCTTACCCTGATTCATTCAGCGATAAAACGGTGTGGGTGATGCAGCGTAAAGCGGGTCGTGTTGGTAAAGGTCCGGGCAAAACTACAGGCTGGATTCACAAACGCACACTAGAAAAACGCGGTGTTAATCTACTGGGTGGCGTGAGCTACAACAAGATTGATGACCAAGGTCTGCATATCAGCGTTGGTAAGAAAGAGCAGGTGTTGGATGCTGACTCGGTTATCGTATGTGCAGGTCAGGTGTCAGTTCGTCCATTCGAAGACATGTGGCAAGAGTTTGGTGGCAAACTGCATGTGATAGGCGGCGCCGATTACGCGGGTGAATTGGATGCAGTACGCGCAATTCGTCAAGGTGTTGAGCTAGCGATTAAGTTATAGAATCAGCTATCAAACTGTAATCTTATCAGTAGATATTGTTACTTAATTTGCTGAGTTAGATTTTGAACAAGGCTCCTAAGTCATAGATTTAGGAGCCTTTATTGTTTCTAATCTAGCCTAAATGGACAGCCGTTGAGATTTATTATCGTTTGTATTCTGTGCTAAAGTTCAAGTATACAAATAATAAAGAAATAGTAAGGACTTCAAATGGATGCTTTGGATCTATTGCTCAACAGACGCTCAATCGCAAAACTCTCTGATCCGGCACCTGAAGGTGTGGCGTTAGAAAACATCATCAAAGCAGGGCTGCGTGCTCCAGACCACGGTGCACTAACACCATGGCGCTTTGTTATCGCGCAAGGTTCAGGCCTACAAAAGCTTTCAGACATCTTGGTGCGCGCCGCTGAAGCGGATGACAGCGAAGAAGCGGTTATCGAGAAAGTAAAAAAAGCGCCGTTCCGAGCTCCGATGGTGATTACTGTGATTGCCAAAGTAACTGAGCACGAGAAAGTGCCTGCTATCGAACAACATCTGTCTGCGGGTTGTGCTGCACAGGCGATGCAAATGGCCGCAGTCGCACAAGGTTTCCAAGGCTTTTGGCGCTCAGGTAAATGGATGTTCCACCCAGAAGTACACCAAGCATTTGGCCTAGAAGGCGACGATGAAATTGTTGGCTTCCTATACCTAGGCACTCCAGGCTGTACACCAATGAAAGTGCCAGAGCGCGACTTCTCTAAGTTCGTTGAGTTTTTATAAAGAAAGCTGAAGCTTGAATAGTGGAATGCTAACTGTATAAACAACCAGTTTTTCTTGATTTATTAGGGCCACATTAGATAATGTGGCTCTAATTGTTTGTAGCATCTGGAAAAACATGTCTCGCCTTATTATTGCTGAAAAACCAAGCCTCGGCCGCGCGATCGCCGCTGCACTACCTAATCCACAAAAGAAAGACCAAGGGTTTATCAAATGTGGCAATGGGGATGTGGTGACTTGGTGTATTGGACACTTATTGGAGCAGGTTGAGCCGGATGCTTATGACGACCGTTATAAGAAGTGGAATTTAGCCGATCTTCCTATCGTGCCGGAGCAATGGCAGCTAAGACCGCGTAAGACTTCAAGCAAACAGCTCACGGTGATCCGAAAGCTATTGAAGGACGCCACTCAAATTGTTCACGCCGGAGACCCGGATAGAGAAGGGCAGTTGCTGGTTGATGAAGTGATTGATTACTGCAAAGTCTCTAAGGCTAAGAAAGAGTCGATGGACAGGCTACTGATCAGCGACTTGAACTTACCTGCCGTAAAACGTGCACTTTCTCAAATGCGCAGCAACCGTGACTTTATTCCGCTTTCTATTTCCGCATTAGCGCGCTCTAGAGCCGATTGGCTGTATGGCATGAACATGACTCGTGCTTATACCTTACTCGGTCAAAAGGCCGGCTACCAAGGTGTGTTGTCGGTCGGACGGGTACAAACGCCTGTACTTGGTTTGGTCGTAAGGCGCGATGAAGAGATCGAAAATTTCATTCCCAAAGATTACTTCACGCTGCACGCTTTGATCCCTTATCAAAATAACGGCCAGAGCTTTGATATTCGCGCACGTTGGAAGCCAAGCGAAGCATGTAAACCATGGCAAGATGAAGAAGGGCGCGTGCTCAATCGAAAGCTGGTTGAGAATGTGGCTAACCGAATTGCGAATCAACCCGCGACGGTGACGGAATCAGAGCAAAAGCAAAGTAAACAAGCTGCGCCACTGCCTTACTCGCTGTCAGCTTTGCAGATTGATGCGTCTAAGCGTTTTGGTATGAGTGCTCAGCAGGTGTTAGACACGTGTCAGTCATTGTACGAGAAACACAAACTCATCACTTACCCACGTTCTGATAGCCGCTATTTGCCTAAAGAGCACTACTCACAGCGAGAGTCGATCGTAGACGCTATCGCTAACAATGCCAAAGAGCTGCAAAGTGGCGCTCAAGGTGCGGACCTTTCTCTTAAATCAAAAGCATGGAACGACAGTAAGGTCGATGCTCACCACGCGATTATTCCTACTCCGAAGAAGTCATCGGTGAACGGCCTGTCTGCCAACGAGATGAAAATCTATCAGCAAATCGCTCGTCAGTATCTAATGCAGTTTTACCCACCTGCGGTTTTTGCTGATGCTAAGCTGGTCTTTGATATCGCTGGTGGCGTGTTCATCGCAAAAGGGCGTCAGCTTATCAACCCGGGTTGGAAGGTGTTGATGGGTAAAACGGATACCGAAGAAAAAGGGGATGGCACGGATACGGTTCCTCCATTGGATAAAGGTACGGTGTTGACGTGCCGTGAAGGCGTGATTGGTGATAAGAAAACTGAGCCACCAAAACACTTCACGGAAGCGACATTGCTTCAAGCGATGACAGGTATCGCGCGTTTTGTTGCGAACAAAGATCTCAAAGGCATTTTGAAAGAAACCGATGGCCTTGGCACAGAAGCAACCCGTGCGGGTATTCTAGATACTCTATTCAAAAGGCAGCTGCTAACGCGCCAAGGTAAGAGTATTCACAGTAGCCCTGCGGGCAGAGGCTTGATTCATGCCTTACCTGAGGATTCTACCTTCCCAGACATGACGGCACATTGGGAGCACCAGCTGCAAGGCATGGCAGAACGAAATCAAGCGTATCAGCCTTTCATGCAAGCGTTAGAAAGCAAGATTGATGGTTTAATGGGTAAAGTAAAAACGGGAGAAGTTCCTGAATCACTCCGCCACCTTCCTAAAGTCGAGAGACCTGCCTTCAAACGCCGTAAAGGCGGTGGGGCGAAGAAGTCTTACGCCAAGACAGGTACGTATGCTAAGAAAGGTACTTCCGCTAAAAAGAGCACTAAAAGCTAAGACTTATTGAGGTTAGGATTAGCGACCGACTTTACGGCCACAACGTTTAAACAGTTGCTGCCAATAGTCAACATGGCGACGAGTGGATGATCGAAAGGCTTGATGTGCATCTTGGATGGGAAAGTAATAACTGTGCAGTTCAGGTTGCGCGTCAAACATTCCTAGTTGCGGGGCTATGTGCTGATAGTAGCCATCCAGTTGCGCCATGTAAGGCTGAACCTTGTCAATATACTGTTGTTCGAACACATTGTTGAGATAGCGAAACTTAGTGGTGTCTCGTTGTTTACCACAGATGATCTTGTCATCAAAAGTTGTCAGCTGTTTGGTGATGGTATCAAGCTCAACTGACGCCCGAGCGAGCGAGTAGTACAAATCCCCAAGCGTCGAACTCTTCTCTAATCTTTCTTGAACTGCGGTGGTTTTACCGGAAGCGAGCGGTGTGTTTAACGCTAGATTGATATGCTCTAGTGCGTCACCTGTTTGTCGAACTTGTTCTCCGATATCAGCACGCAACCACTGGCTACCACGCATTTGCGACTGCATAGCATCGCTGGCATAGATGAGATTCCATTGATGCAGTGGAAACTGTGCGAGTTTCTGTTGCTCAATTTCTCTTAGTAATTCTACGATCTCTGGGTCTAATTCATTACTGGATAAACATTTGCCCACGCCTTCAAGTAGCGCGACTTGATAATCGTAATTACGAAACTCATCCGCGACCTTGCCCAGAACCGAATTTCTTTCTGCAATCAGATTGAACAATCCACACTGACGAAGCTGGTAGCTGTCGATGAGGCCGATAGAGAGTGAGGGCACGTCAAGCAGCAGTTCTCGTTTTCTCGGTAGGCTTTCAAATTCCCATTCCTCTATTATCTCGTCAGCATCTTGTACTCTGGCTATCTTTGTTTGATAGTCGTCGAACAAGTCGCCGGGGCCATCACTGAAACAGCCAGCTAGCATCACTGTTAGACAAAACAGCGTTGAGTGCTTAACTAGGTTTGAGAGATGCCCTGCATTCATCTGTGGATTACCAGTCAATTTCGCTGCCATCGAAATTGAAGAAGTGACCACTCACTTCGGTATTCGCTGACTCGATGACTTCAATCAGGCCGGAAGCTGAAGTGTCGGTGTCGATCAGAGCATTAGGGCCACCCATTTCAGTCTGCACCAAACCTGGATGCAGTGCTAACACCGTAAAGCCATCATCGGTTAAGTCGTTGCTTAGGCTCTTCACCACGGAGTTTAGAGCGGCTTTAGAGGAGCGATAGATGTAGCCTCCGCCTGATGTGTTCTCGGACATGCTACCGACTCTGGAAGACAGGCAGGCGATCTTTTTGACGTCACTACTTTCTATAAGAGGTAATAGAGTCTCAACAAGCTTTAGTGGGGCAATGGTGTTGACTTCGAATACACGGCGCCACTCTTCGACATCGGTATTACCCAGACCATAACCTTTAGGACCATAGTAGCCAGCGTTGTTGATCAAGATATCAATCGACTCTATTTGCGAAGTGAGGTGGCTCACCGCTTGGTAATCAGTTATCTCTAATTGAATGCAGGTCAGGTTGCTATTGTGGTCTGCGAGAGAGAGCAGTTCTTTTGCTGAATTGGCATCACGATAAGTCGCGTACACCTTGTGGCTACCTTCCAAGTATTGTTGAGTCAGGCTTAAACCAATGCCGCGATTTGCTCCAGTAATGAAAATAACGCTCATGGTGATTCCTTTTCAGTTCAATTAGTTAAGTTTGATGGCTTAACACGAGAAAATCAACGCTCCACCAACTGGCCATTAGCATTCCTACAAAAATCATTACTGCTGCCGCTGAGCCGCAGATCACCCTAAAGATGAGTATTACGTTTTTCATTGTTATCTCTTTTCTTTAATTAGTGGTAGCGATAATCATTATCATTAATTAGGGTTGTCGCCAAGTCTGAGACTGTTATGATTTTGAGAAAGATACGCAATTAGCCTGATTATGATTCCTTTAATTTACCACCCAATCTATTCGCAGTTACCTTTACCAGAAGGTCACCGTTACCCAATTAACAAATATCAGTTGCTGCATAGTGCTGTTGAGGCGCTGATAGATAGTGAACCTCGATGGAAGAGCAAGTTTGAAGTGTTCCAACCAATGCCTGTTTCGATAGAACAAGTAAAGCAGGTACACGATAGTGAATATGTCGATTTGCTTGTATCTGGTAATTTGCCTGCAGCAAAGATGAGACGCATCGGTTTCCCTTGGAGTGAGCAACTTATCGAAAGAACACTCTACTCAAGTGGTGGAACCTGCTTGGCCGCTGAAATGGCAATAGAGAGTGGTTTAGCGATTCATTTGAGTGGTGGTTATCATCACGCGCATCATGATTTTGGCAGTGGTTTTTGTTTGTTGAACGATTTGGTCTTAGCGGCAAAACACGCGCTGACCTTTGAACATATCGATAAAGTGCTGATCGTTGATAGCGACGTTCATCATGGTGATGGCACAGCAACTCTTTGCCAAGAGAACGACGACATCATTACTCTGTCGTTCCACTGCGACAAAAACTTTCCTGCACGAAAGCCATTATCCGATTTAGATGTGCCGTTAAGTCGTGAAACAGAAGATGCAGAGTTCTTACGTTGTTTTGAACAAGTCACTAAGTTAGCGATTGCTCACCATCAACCTGATTTGATTATTTATGATGCTGGGATCGATATCCATCAAGACGATGAACTGGGTTATTTGAATGTCTCGACACAAGGGATATTTGAACGCGACTGTTTCATGATTGAATTAGCGAGATCAGAGTCTATTCCGATGGCATGTGTTGTTGGTGGTGGCTATCGAACACAGCATGAAGATCTGGTCCCTATTCACATGCAGCTGTTAAAAGCGGCCTATCATGTTCACGGTTAGCCTCTCAAATTGGCGCCTGATAGCTCATTGAAATGATGGTGTGAAATAAGCGCATGTTGCACCATAAAAGACACAGCTGCACCATTATGGATCATTTAAAGTTCTTTTTTATTAATTAGTTACATATTTGTGTGATTAATTGTGGTCTGTAAATTGCTTTACCCATGTGTCTATAAAAACACAAGGGATAAAAATGAACCTGACGGACAAGGAACGTAGTTGGCTTAATTGGTTTGGCGCAACAGGAAAACTGGCTATGCGCAGAGCTTGTTTCCTCAATAGAAGTAGGACGGAAGAGCTTGAACAAGCTTTTGAAAGTATTGCTCACACGCGAGTTCAACTTCTGCATAATTGGGTCAAGAATCAATGGGATTTTTTAGAAGACTCTGCGGTTTATTTAGCAAGTCGAACGGAAGAACAAGCTCAGGGGACGTTAGCTAGTCTTCTTAAACGCAGTACGGATTTTTCTGAGTTGGCGATCGTCGATGCCAAGGGGATCGCACAAGCATCGAGTTATCATGAACATATAGGGGTTACTCTTGGAGACAAGAAGGCTTTAGTTGAAGGGGCTTCAAAGCGTTATCTTCATGGGCCGTATATGGATCCACGCACGTTGAACGTAGGGGCCTCGAGTTCATCGTTTCATGACCAAGTGACGTTGATGTTTTATGTCCCATTTTCTCGGGATGAAGGGGCGCCGCAATTCCTATGTGGTCGTGTTCCAAATGATGTTATTGGTGACATTATTCAAAGAGAAGCGGGGCATATTTATAGCGAGTCGGGTGATAACTATATCTTTATGGTCGACTCCATTCATGATCCTCATACTCAGCCGGGTGTTGCGCTCTCTCGTTCTCGCTTTGAAGATAATACCTTTTCACACGGCGAGAACTTAAAGCAAGGGATTCATACTGATTGGGGAACGGTTAAGATCCAGCACCACACCGAATTTGAGATTCGTTTTACAGACCCAGCCACTAATCAGCTTCACCCAGGCGTAAGAGAAACCATTAAAAATGGCAATAACTTGTTTATTGGTTATCCGGGGTATTCTGACTATCGCCACATACCCGTTATTGGCAAAGGTATCACTTTTCAATTGGATGGTTCACCAGATACCTTTGGCATGATGTGTGAGTCCGATTTAGAAGAGGTCTACAGAGACCGAAGTCTAAGTTATACCTTATCTAAGCACTTTATCAGCTGCATGCTACTGCCTCTATTTGTTCCATTACTGTTTGCCAACCTTTATACACTCACACCTTTTATGCAGAGTGGCATTATGTTCGCTTGCGCGTTGCTTTCATTGGGCTTATTCCGTTTAGTTAGCGCCAAACCACTAGCGAAGAAGATTCATGAAATGACCGGGGTAATGCAGACCTTAGCTGAAGGTGATGGCAACTTAAGTCGGAGACTTGATCCCACCACATTCAGTCATAATGAACTTGGCAACTTAGGGCGCTGGACTAACAGTTTTATCGACAATTTAGATAACACGGTGAGTGAGTTGATCCATGCGAGTCACGAAGTTAGAGAGGTTTCGGAATCGATGTTTCGTCGCAGTGTCGTGATGAAGCAAACCAGTGATGATGCATCACAAGCGTTAAGCAATATGCTTCAGTTGAGTCAGTATCAACAGAGCGAAATTACTCATGCGAGTGTCTCAGCAACGCAAATGGACACGGTGATGAAACAAGCCGTCCTGAGCGCAGAGAAGGAGTACAATCAGTCCGTCGAAGGCATGGAGATTGTTCGCAATATCGTAGAAAGCTCGGCGCATAGCGTGAATGAGGTGAATAATGAAATGACTAAGGTGTCTGACATTATAGATATCATTACTGACATTACCGCGCAGACTAACCTTTTGGCCTTGAATGCGGCCATTGAGTCGGCAAGAGCAGGTGAACACGGGAGAGGGTTCTCTGTCGTCGCTTCTGAAGTAAGAACTCTGGCTGACCGAACTTCACAAGCTGCTAACCATATTAGTGACCTAATGAAAGAGCTGCATAGTAAGTCTCGCAGTGCTGTTGAGTCCATGGAGCGAGGTGTCGAGAATGTGAGTAAAGGAAACTTAACAGTCGACTCAAATGCTCGCAGTGAGCAAATTCAATCAGCGGTGAGTGACCTCTTTACCACGATGTCTAACTTAGATGAAAACAGTCAGAAAAATGGACAAACGGCAGATAAAGCCCAACGTTCAATATCTGACTTACAACTGTCTACTAAGCAACTCGCACGTCGAGTGTCCTTGATGGGCAATGCATTGAGCCGTTTAGACCAATTGATTGGGCGTTTTGAAGTGAGCCGAAAGGTGGCGTAGTGGAAAATACGTAAGTTCTTTACGCAAACGCCAGATACAAAAAAGCCGCTGATTTC
>NZ_JBFRTU010000115.1:0-337 GCF_041474275.1 Vibrio sp. 10N.222.52.B7
CATCGCCAGGCTTTAAATTCGACTTTGTCTATTAAATAGACAAGTCACCATAGAGTTCTAAGTTTTCTTAGTATTTTATGTTGACTTTCAAAGTGGAAAGCGTATTATACGCGTCCTGCTTAAGTGCTAAAGCACTGAAAGCGTTCTCTTTTTAGAGAACACGCTCTTTAACAATTTAAACCTATCAATCTGTGTGGGCACTCGTTGATGAATATCAAAACGTTTTATCGTTAGATAAAACAGATTCTTCGGAATCAAAATTGATTTCAATGAACTGAGTGACCAATACGTTTAACTACTTTCTCTTGTAGAAAGAAATTATTCGGCACAGTCAATT
>NZ_JBFRTU010000116.1:0-431 GCF_041474275.1 Vibrio sp. 10N.222.52.B7
CATCTCTATAATGCCGCCTCACTGACACGGCAGACGCCACAAGGCTTCAGCGAGAAATGTTAGTAAGGCAACTAGCTTTAAGCGATGATTCGCTTCTACTTTTAGAAAGTAGGAATTAATTCCAAATAAGTGTTTGACACTGAGAATTAAATCGCTAGAATGGCCGCCTCTTCCGAAGTGATGTAAGTCACAACGAAGAGAAGCTCTTTAACAATTTAAACCTATCAATCTGTGTGGGCACTCGTTGATGAATATCAAAACGTTTTATCTTCCCTTTTTTAAAGAGAAGTAAAACAGATTCCTCGGAATCAAATTTGGTTTCAATGAACTGAGTGACCAATACGAATAACTACTTTCTCTTGTAGAAAGAAGGTATTTGGCACAGTCAATTCATTATCTTTCTGTTGGAAAGATAATAGCTTTAGAATTAC
>NZ_JBFRTU010000117.1:0-235 GCF_041474275.1 Vibrio sp. 10N.222.52.B7
AGCTGGTTAAACGACAAAACATGTTCGTGTAAAGATTACCCGAACCGCTTCACTTCAGGTGAAGAATGTTTGAAGCTGACTCGTGACAAGATCGATGAGTTTCACTGGCTACCAGACACTTGTGCTTACCGTCTTCTATCAGAATCTAAGCCGATCCCTGAATGGCACCCGTTGATCACCGGATCAAAAACAGAGATGCATGCAGCAGGTGAAAGCGTTCGTAACAAAGTGGTAT
>NZ_JBFRTU010000117.1:961-2050 GCF_041474275.1 Vibrio sp. 10N.222.52.B7
GTTCGTAACAAAGTGGTATACGAAATCGATGTTGTCGATTGGGAAGATCACATCTTGAACCACCCGAACCGCTAGTTAACGAAGACTAGTCAATCACCCGAATAAAAAAAAGGCTCACATTTCTGTGAGCCTTTGTCGTATTTAGGAGGGTCCAAATCAATGGACTGTGTCATGGCTAATGTCAAGCAAGCGGTAAGTCTGCAACCACCTGATTGAACGTGATACGAGCATTCTGAGCTTGCTCAGATAACTCGATCTTTTTCGCTTGTGCGGCACTAAGATTACTCTCGGCCTGCTCAAGTGCTTGTTGTAGGTTCTCTGGTAACTCGTGAGTTTCCATTTGTGAACCTTGTTCTAACACATAAGCGCGAATTTCTTTCTTCACTGCGGCAAGTTCTGTGTAAGCAACACGCTCAAGTTCTGCGGCTTCTTGTGCTGCATCTCTTTCTTTCTCAAACTGAGCCAACGCCATACCTTCAGCAGACCAAGGGTCCATGTCTGGCAGTTCTTCGATGTTGATCGTTGGCTCGATATACGCATCTTGATGGCGTAGGTCGAGGTTAGTCGCACGAACCGCTGAAATCATCAGCATCACAGAGATAGCAAGCAGTGGTAAGCCACCAACAATCGCCGCCGTTTGTAGCGTACTTAGACCGCCTAAGAACATTAGAATCGTTGGTAAGAACGACAGAGTAAATGCCCAGAACATACGGTTCCAGCGCATTGGCTCTTCGGTCACGTTGTTCTGAACCACAGAAGCCAGAATGTAAGATATAGAGTCAAAGGTTGTCGCAGTAAAAATAATACACAACAGTGTAAATACGGCGATCACTAACGTGCTCATTGGCAATTGTGCAAGCATCGAGAAGATAGCTTTGGTTGCGCCTTCCGCATTCAAAATGGCAACGACATCTAGCTCACCAGAAAGCTGCAGTGATAGGCCGTAGTTACCTAAGATCATGAAGAATAAGAAACAGCCTAATGAACCAAAGAAGATTGAGCCTGACACCATTTGTTTAATGGTTCTGCCACGAGAGATTCGTGCAACAAATAGGCCCATACTCGGTGCGAAAACTAGCCACCATGCCC
>NZ_JBFRTU010000117.1:2795-4081 GCF_041474275.1 Vibrio sp. 10N.222.52.B7
AAAACTAGCCACCATGCCCAATAGAAAATGGTCCAATCTTGTGGGAAGTGCGTGTTTTCAAAGGTTCCGTAACCACCAAATGGTTCCGCCCATGTTGCCATCACGAAAAAGTTAGACAGTAGGCGACCAATTGAATCTAGGCCTGTTTCCAGCATGAAAATCGTAGGGCCAGCAATCAGAACGAAAGCCAATAGCCCCATCGCACCCCAGAAGTTGATGTTGCTGAGGATCTTGATGCCTTTTTCTAAACCCGCATAAGATGAGTACGCAAAAATAGCAGTACAAACCAGAAGTACCATCACTTGAGTTAGGTTGTTTTTAGGCAGACCGAATAGGTGGTTAAGGCCTTCAGTGATAAGAGGAGCTGCTAAACCTAAAGTTGTGGCTGCGCCGCCTAATAGACCGAAAATGAATAGGATATCGACGATCTTTCCCGGTACGCCCTTACTACGGTGTTCACCAAGAACGGGCATTAGAGCGCTAGAGATTTTTAGAACAGGTTGTTTACGAACATAGAAGAAGTAAGCAATAGGAATCGCAGGGATCAAGTAGATAGACCATGCGATTGGTCCCCAGTGGAACAGACCATAAGTCGCTGCCCAACGAACGGCTTCCTCACTGCCTGGCTCCAGTTGGAAAGGAGGTGATTGATAGTAATAAGCCCACTCAATACAGCCCCAGTACAAGATACTTGCACCGATACCACCACAGAACAGCATTGCTGCCCATGATGCTGTTTTAAATTCTGGCTCTTCGTCCGCTTCGCCAAGTTTGATTTGTCCCATATCACTGAAGACAACATAAACCATGAACGCACACGCTGCTAGGCCAAGCGCTAAATATAGAAAGCCGAGTTGATCGGTCATAAAAGTTTTAGCTACCGCAATCCAGTCTGCTCCTTGAGTAGGGAACATAATCAGCGGGAAGACGATCGTGAGTAGGAGTGCTATCGCACCAAAAAAGGTCGGCTTGTCAATAAGCTCAAAAGTGTTTTTCACGAGTATTATTCCATTAAAATGAGAGCGGAATTATGGAGTGAACTCGTTTTTTAGGACAAATCAGGTCTGTTGTCGTGACGACAAATCACTTTTTACAATAGAAAAGACTCTATGCAAAGGGGCAATGCAAGAGATGCAGCGTAAGGGATGGGATACAGTGGAGAACGATAAAGTGTTAGACCAGAGCGAGAAGGATTCCACCAACGGTTGCCGCTGCGGACAAATATTGCCCAGCTGAATACGAACCGTCGTCTTCTTCTTCGATCTTGTCTGGGTGATCCATACCTA
>NZ_JBFRTU010000117.1:4811-5036 GCF_041474275.1 Vibrio sp. 10N.222.52.B7
TCTGGGTGATCCATACCTAGAGCGCCATGAGCAAATGATTCAACCTTATCGGTAACGGTTTCATTCTCTGCTTCAATTTTTTTTGCTTCTTTATCGATTTCTTTCAGGGCAGATAAGAGCGCTTTGCCTTCATTAGAAAGCTTAACAGTGTTTTGTTCAACCTTAAGAGGCGCGGGCTTTTCAGCTTCACTGTTTTTACTCTGTGAGTTCATTTGCGAAGGTGAA
>NZ_JBFRTU010000117.1:5786-6817 GCF_041474275.1 Vibrio sp. 10N.222.52.B7
TCATTTGCGAAGGTGAATATAGCTGGGTATTACTCGTTCCTACCGGCGTCATATAGCTCTCCTTACCTATCCTTAAATATAGTATCGGCAGAGGTGTGAAAAACTTGTGCATTTAATCACCATGGTGATGTTTTTTTATTCGCACATTACATTTTCGTCTGCTTGGTTAAATCGTCTATTTACTAAGCAAGTCTTGTGCCGATAAGAATGTTTGATTTTAGATAGAGTTAGGATGAATGACGGGAACGTGATCAAGTTGTGACGATGGGCTAATTATCTAGGATTAGCCCATCGACTCTTTAGCTTAGAAGAGTGGATCAACAGATCCTACTCACACTCTAGGCTAGCGCTACGTTTTGACAGATGCTTGTATGCCTTCATTCGGTTCTCTTTCTTTACAAAGCGAGCCGGCGGCGAAAGCACTTCAAGCTGATAATCACCGCTATCCGATGAGATCGCTTCAACCGGGCTGATGATGGTGATTTTTAAATCAGGGTTACGACGTAGAATTGATGCCGCCGTCCCTAAACCACCCTCGGTGTGGAACTTGCCAGCCACGTGAATCACTTGTTTATCAGGGTTTGATGCTAGGTAATCCACAATCGACTCAGCCATGGTTTCGTCCCAGGTAACCTGAGCGGCAAACTGCTTTTCTGTTTGCTCTGGCGTACCGTGATGCATAGAAGCCATGAACTTTTCTTTGTAAGGGCTATCGCCAGTATCCACTTCGGCAGCAATCCATTGGCGTTGCTCGGTCGATAATTGGTCTAGGTAAGGCAATCCTTTACGGCCAATACACTGCACGAATGGCTTTGGTGCATTTGCCGCAATAACATCGACGTCGTTGGCTTTTGCGAACTCAACTAACGCGCGGTAATCACTTTCGTAATTTGGCCAAGCTGCCGCTTGAGACATGAGAATTTGTTCGCCAATTTCGCCGTTTAAGTATTGGTCAAGTGTGGCTTGGTGCTCTCGAGTGAACTGTTCCATTGAAAGCGCAATGTTTGATGTTGCGTTGCGGCGCGCTTTTA
>NZ_JBFRTU010000117.1:7524-7836 GCF_041474275.1 Vibrio sp. 10N.222.52.B7
GCGTTGCGGCGCGCTTTTAAGAAGTCGGTTTGGAAGCGGTGAATGGCAGAATGCGTGTGCCATTCGCCAATTAGAACCACATCAGCGTCAATCAGCTGCTCGGGTAATGCATCGAGAGAAAGTGTTTCGCCTTGTGGAGAAGCGAACTGGTAGTCATAGAATGTGGAAACGGATTCCGTTTGAGCCACTTTTTGAGAAGTGTCTTTTGCAGGTTGACTAGCACAAGCCGTGAGAAGAGTAGCTAATCCGATAAGAATAATACGTTGCATGAAATGCCTCCTTGAAGAACACGCATACTAAAGGAGGCAAGAT
>NZ_JBFRTU010000117.1:8563-9259 GCF_041474275.1 Vibrio sp. 10N.222.52.B7
AGATTTCAATGCAAACGATAATCAATATCAATTAAATTTGTTTGCGGTACACTCGCAGCATAAAGTCAGCTTCACAGTTGAATTGCTCTGCCTCGGTGAGTTGTAGTTTAAACTCTTCACTCGCCTTCCAAGCAAACGGCGTCATCTGTAGCAGGTCGAATGCATCTGACCCCGATAGTTCCATCATATAGTTTAGTTGCTCTTGATGCTCAAGCGTAAAACCTTCGATCACTTCTGGATCTTCGTCGTGCAAGCGAACGCCATCATAAATTGCATCACGCAGTTGATACAGGTGTCGGCTAGCTGGTGTCACGGTGATCACCACACCATTATCTTTGATGGTGCGTTGTAACTCTTCAGCCTTGCAAGGCGCGTAAATGCGTAGAATTCCGTCTAAGCTGTTTTCAGCAAAGGGTAGGCGATGGCTTGATGCAACTGAGAAGTCGACAGCAGGGTAGCGTTTAGCGGCGTATTTGATAGCAATCTTAGAAATGTCTAGGCCAAAAGTAGCCCCTTTCTTTTCTTGAAGATTCACAGCAATTTCGTTGGTGTAATAACCTTCGCCACAACCAATATCCAATAGGCTAGGCGTCTCTTCTGGTAGATAGCGAGAACACAACGTCACCACCGCTTGGCGCATTGGGTCATAGTGGTTACCTTCAAGGAAGCGACGACGTGCCTGCATCATCTCTTTGT
>NZ_JBFRTU010000117.1:9939-10507 GCF_041474275.1 Vibrio sp. 10N.222.52.B7
TTAAACGTACGATCGTTTTGAGATAAAGGTTGGTGACACAAAGGGCATTGGTAAGTCATGGAGACCTCTAAAGGAGAATAGACAGCGCAAGTGTAACGAGCTAAAACCAAAAAGTAAAAGAGCGACATAAAGCCGCTCAAAAATCGTTTTTTATAACTGTATTTATACGGTTATTGGGCACTAATCACAGTAATCAGCTGGTGGCTTTCACCAGGCTGTAATGTTTTTCCTGCTTCTAGGCTTGGTGCGTGCAGTGTTGATTCAACACATAGCATGGTTAGGTAACCGTCGTCTTGCATGTCGCCCATACCAGCAGCGCCTTCTGCCCACGGGTTCCACAGTACTGCAGAGTTATGACCGTGGTTTTCAACTGTTAGCGTGCGATCCAGCTTCTTGTCAGCAACAAAGATTTGCGCTTCTGGTTGCGTGTAAACGCGGTCAATCGTGTCGGTCAGTACCAGTTCAGATCCACCTTGGCAGATCTTGCCACCTTGCAGGCTATCAATGTACTCAGCACCCATACCAGTGGTGGTTGTGTTGTGGATATCGCCAACGTTTAGGTAAGTGT
>NZ_JBFRTU010000118.1:0-151 GCF_041474275.1 Vibrio sp. 10N.222.52.B7
ATTTGGATGAGCCAACAAGCTAAGTTCGATGGTAAAACGGCTCTGCGTGGTGGTATTCCAGTATGTTGGCCTTGGTTTGGTCGCATTGCAGCACCAGCACATGGTTTTGCCCGTTCAAGTGAATGGCAATTGGTTGAACACCGTGAAAGCG
>NZ_JBFRTU010000118.1:872-1078 GCF_041474275.1 Vibrio sp. 10N.222.52.B7
GTTGAACACCGTGAAAGCGAAGCTGGCGTGATTGTTAGCTTAGGTCTGAAGCCAAGCGAAGAGACGCTAGCAGTATGGCCTCATCAGTTTGATGCTCGCTTGAATGTTGAGATCGGCGAACAACTAAAAGTAACGCTGGACGTGAAGAACACTGATTCTCAGCCATGGACTTTCTCTGGTGCACTACACACTTACCTAAACGTTGG
>NZ_JBFRTU010000119.1:0-3987 GCF_041474275.1 Vibrio sp. 10N.222.52.B7
CAACGCTTCTAGAGCAAGAATACGTAAACGATTGCGAAAAAATTGTGCGAATGCTGTACCCAGAGGTTGATAAGCAACTTTCATGGCTGCTACAATACGCGCCGTCGAGATTGACTGGCACAGGTTCGTGCGTTTTTGCTGAATTTAACAGCGAAAAAGAAGCCGAATTGGTGCGAGAACAACTGCCTGACACAGTTTCCGCTTTCATAGCGAAAGGAAGAAACATTTCTCCTTTAAAAGAAACTCTGGCTGAATACCAATCAGCCCACCCACAATCTATTTAAAACTGGACGCAACCCGAGGTTTCCACCGTGCCTGATATGAAGCTATTTGCTGGTAACGCAACACCTGAACTAGCCCAACGTATTGCTGATCGTCTATACATCTCTCTTGGCGATGCTACTGTAGACCGTTTTTCTGATGGCGAAGTCGCTGTTCAAATCAATGAAAACGTTCGTGGTAGCGATGTATTCCTGATTCAATCAACTTGTGCACCAACCAATGACAACCTTATGGAATTGGTGGTAATGATTGACGCAATGCGCCGTGCTTCTGCTGGCCGTATTACTGCTGTAATCCCTTACTTCGGTTATGCCCGTCAAGATCGTCGTGTACGTTCTGCTCGTGTGCCAATTACTGCAAAAGTTGTTGCAGATTTCCTTTCTAACGTTGGCGTTGACCGCGTTCTTACTATCGACCTACACGCAGAGCAAATCCAAGGCTTCTTCGATGTACCAGTTGATAACATCTTCGGTACTCCAGTTCTTCTAGAAGACATGGCTAACCGTGGCCTAGAAAACCCAGTTGTGGTTTCTCCAGACCTTGGTGGTGTTGTACGTGCTCGTGCAACGGCTAAAGCGCTAGGTGATGTTGACATCGCTATCGTTGATAAGCGTCGTCCACGTGCTAACGTTTCTGAAGTAATGAACCTAATCGGTGATGTTGAAGGTCGTGACTGTGTTATCGTTGATGACATGATCGATACGGGTGGCACACTATGTAAAGCAGCTGAAGCGCTTAAAGAGCGCGGTGCTAAGCGTGTATTCGCTTACGCAACTCACGCTGTTTTCTCTGGTACTGCTGCGAACAACATCAAGAACTCTGTTCTAGACCAAGTTATCGTAACGGATTCTATCTCTCTATCTCCAGAGATGGCTGCGACGGGTAAAGTGACAACACTTAGCCTTTCTCGCATGCTTGCTGAAGCGATTCGTCGTATCAGCAACGAAGAATCAATCTCAGCGATGTTCAACTAATCAAAGCCCAATAGCTTTTTTTACAAAAGCTTGGTTTTAGAAACACGCGAGAGAAAGATATTAAGCACTTCAGTCAATGAAGTGCTTTTTTTATGTCTGAGTAATATTGCACTGCTAGTTATCACAAACAGGAATAATCGCGCAGCTATCAGCTAGCTCGCACCTTTTTCATAAACTGTGATATCATACGGCGCTTTTTGAAATCCCAAGAGAGATCCATACCTTGAGCCAACAAATAAAACTTCTCGTTGGACTGGCTAATCCAGGTCCAGAATACGCCAAAACTCGCCACAACGCGGGCGCTTGGGTAGTTGAAGAATTAGCGCGTGTACATAACGTGACACTAAAGAACGAACCAAAGTTCTTTGGCCTAACGGGTCGTATCATGGTTCACGGTGAAGATCTTCGTTTGCTGATCCCAACGACTTTTATGAACTTGTCAGGCAAAGCAGTTGCAGCCTTAGCAAAGTTCTACCAAATTAAACCAGAAGAGATCATGGTCGCTCACGATGAGTTAGATCTGCCTCCTGGTATTGGAAAGTTTAAAAAAGGTGGTGGTCATGGCGGACATAATGGTCTGAAAGACATCATCAGCAAGCAGGGTAACAATAAAGAATTCTATCGTCTTAGATTAGGCATCGGCCATCCAGGACACAAAGATAAAGTTGCAGGTTATGTATTAGGCAAAGCTCCTCAAAAAGAGCAAGAGAGTATCGAGGCCGTCGTTGACGAATCGGTTCGCAGCCTAGACATCTTATTAAAAGATGGCCTACCAAAAGCACAAAATCGCTTACATACGTTCAAAGCAGAATAAGGTTTATATCATGGGTTTTAAATGTGGCATCGTTGGTCTACCAAACGTTGGTAAGTCAACTCTGTTTAACGCACTGACTAAAGCAGGCATCGAAGCAGCAAACTTTCCATTTTGTACGATCGAACCAAACACAGGTATCGTTCCGGTTCCAGATCTACGCTTAGATGCATTAGCAAAAATTGTTAATCCACAGAAGATCCTTCCAACGACAATGGAATTCGTAGATATCGCGGGCCTAGTTGCTGGCGCATCTAAAGGTGAAGGTCTTGGTAACAAATTCCTAGCTAACATCCGTGAAACTGACGCTATCGGTCACGTTGTACGCTGCTTTGAAAATGAAAACATTGTTCACGTTGCTGGCAAAGTATCTCCAATTGAAGATATCGAAGTGATCAACCTAGAACTTGCGCTGGCTGACTTAGACAGCTGTGAGCGTGCAATTCAACGTAACGCGAAGAAAGCGAAAGGCGGCGACAAAGACGCTAAATTCGAAATCACTGTACTAGAAAAGCTACTTCCAGTTCTAACTGAAGGTGGTATGGCACGTACTGTTGAACTTGGCAAAGAAGAAGCGGCAGCAATCGGCTACCTAAACTTCCTAACGCTTAAGCCAACAATGTACATCGCAAACGTTGCAGAAGATGGTTTTGAAAATAACCCATACCTAGACGCTGTTCGTGAATACGCAGAAAACGAAAACAACGTTGTTGTTGCTGTTTGTGCAGCAATCGAATCAGAGCTTTCTGAGCTTGATGACGAAGATCGCGAAGAGTTCCTTGCGGATATGGGTATCGAAGAACCAGGTCTTAACCGAGTGATCCGCTCTGGTTACGAACTACTGACTCTTCAGACTTACTTCACAGCTGGTGTTAAAGAAGTTCGTGCTTGGACAATCCCTGTAGGTGCAACTGCGCCACAAGCAGCGGGTAAGATCCACACAGACTTCGAGAAAGGTTTCATCCGTGCTGAAGTTGTTGGATTCGATCACTTCATCGAATTTAACGGTGAGAGCGGTGCGAAAGACGCAGGTAAATGGCGCCTTGAAGGTAAAGAATACATCGTTAAAGATGGTGACGTTGTTCACTTCCGCTTCAATGTATAATTCTGATTAAACATCTAGAAAAAAGGCCAGTGAATTCACTGGCCTTTTTGTTTTTCCCCTTTCTAAATTGTCCCTCACCAGAAAGTTAACTTCCTATATATATCGCCTTTTAGACCTGTTTTTTGTCGACAAATACGCCTCTTTGCCTAAAAAGAAACCGAACAGATGTTTATTCGCGATTTATTCAAAAAAAAAGTTGACGGGTTTCACTCAACTACGCATAATGCGCCCCGTTCACAGCGAAGCGGCAACGTTTCGAAATGAGCAACAATATGGAAATGGCTACTTAGCTCAGTTGGTTAGAGCACATCACTCATAATGATGGGGTCGCAGGTTCAAATCCCGCAGTAGCCACCATTTCCTAAGCACTCTATTTGATATTAAAGTTTGTCTTTAGTAACAAAGAGTTTTTAGGAAATAACGCGGTCGTGGCGGAATTGGTAGACGCACCAGATTTAGGTTCTGGCGCCGAGAGGTGTGAGAGTTCAAGTCTCTCCGACCGCACCATATAGAGATATCTTAATTGATATCATTGTTGGGCTATCGCCAAGCGGTAAGGCACCGGCTTTTGATGCCGGCATTCCCTGGTTCGAATCCAGGTAGCCCAGCCACAATTTAAAGTGTAATTATCTTTAAAAAGATAATGGCATTGAAAGCAAGATTATATTATATTGTCTCGCTCTCAGATGGCTACTTAGCTCAGTTGGTTAGAGCACATCACTCATAATGATGGGGTCGCAGGTTCAAATCCCGCAGTAGCCACCATTCTTTCTTCGAGAAAGAAAAGACAACGTTATATTGAATCACCAATATTC
>NZ_JBFRTU010000120.1:0-18012 GCF_041474275.1 Vibrio sp. 10N.222.52.B7
AGATACAAAAAAACGAGCCCATTGGCTCGTTTTTTTAATTTCTAAATCAGCTTAAGCAGTTTTGCCGATAAAGCCGAGTTTCTTACCTACCCATGCAAGAAGCAACATCGCGACAATAATCGCAAAGAAGTTTGAGCCAGCATCAGGGTGTTGTGCCTTCACAAAAGCCGAGTGGCCAAATGCACCTACAAAGAAACAAGCCAAACCTACTAGTGGAATATCTTCAGATACTGGGTTAGTTAGGTACTCTTGGTAAAGTGCTTGTACAGCCAAGACTAAAGCAATCAGTGGGAAAATAGAGAAGCCCACTTCGCTCATTGTTACCCAAGATAACAGAGCATCACCACACACACCGGCAATAACAGCAAGTACGAGTGTCTTTCTTTCTGAACCACGGTTTACAGTATTATTTTCATTCGACATTATTCAATCCCGCCTTTTAATCGGTTACGTTCACGTTCTTTACGATACCAAAAAGCCCCTTTGGCCATCATTCGCAATTGCATGATCAAGCGTTCAGCCAGTTCATCTCGCTGACGTCGATCTAAATCTAATGCTTCTGCCCCTGAGTTGAAGACCAAGATAACGGAGGCTTCAGCTTGAGTAAAAGCTTCGTCTCGTGTCATGCCAGTCGTTATCAAATATTCGGTTAACTCAGCAGAGAAGTGCTGTATCTCACGAGCTACCGCTGCACGAAACTCAAATGAAGTTCCTGAGCGCTCTCGCAATAACAGTCTGAATACGTTAGGGCTGCTTTCAATGAATTCCATAAAGGTTTCAACCGATGTACGAATCACACTGCCTTCTTTTACTATGCGTTGCCTAGCTTGACGCATTAACTGGCGCAGCAGTAAGCCACCTTCATCAACCATAGTTAAGCCAAGCTCATCCATGTCTTTGAAGTGACGATAAAAGGAAGTCGGTGCTATTCCAGCCTCACGAGCGACTTCTCTCAAGCTTAGATTGGAAAAACTACGATCGGCGCTGAGTTGGCTAAATGCTGCATCGATTAAGCTGCGACGAGTTTTTTCTTTTTGCTGTGCGCGAATGCCCATTGGTTTCATACTTTATCAATTTCTTCTTTTACAGCCTAAACAGGCATGTCTAATACTCTATTCAATATAACGCGAATCACTTATTTATATAAGGCACTCTGGTTATATAAGACACTAAACATACCTCTTTGTTCACGTACCGAAGTAAATACGTTCGAAGAAAAAATTTCAATATCCACGCTGTCATTTGGAGACATGCGACATACCAAATATTATTTTTTCGATAACACTGCGTGATCCCACCGACTCTCTGATGCCCTTTTCATGTACCCGAGAACAGAATCGGTTAAAATCTCGCTAAAGCAATGTTAATCAAATATAACAAGGAAGATATCTATGCCGCACTCCAACCACTTTGATGTAATCGTAATTGGTAGTGGCCCCGGAGGAGAAGGGGCAGCGATGGGATTAACCAAAGCCGGGTTGAACGTTGCAATCATTGAGAAAGAGAGCAGCGTTGGTGGTGGTTGTACTCACTGGGGAACAATTCCTTCAAAAGCACTGCGTCATGCCGTAAGTCGTATTATCGAATTCAACAGTAATCCGCTGTTTTGTCAGAACAACAAAAGCATACACTCAACGTTTTCTAACATTTTGGGGCATGCCAAATCGGTTATCGACAAGCAGACTCGATTACGCCAAGGCTTCTACGACCGCAACCAGTGCACGTTGGTCTTTGGTACTGCACGTTTTATCGATACCAACACTGTCTCGGTAATGCAAAGCGATGGCACTGAAGAACATTACAGTGCAGACAAATTTGTTATCGCGACAGGCTCTCGCCCTTACCAACCAGATAACGTCGACTTCCTGCATGAACGTATCTACGACAGTGACTCGATTCTTTCTCTTAAACACGACCCGCAACACATCATCATCTATGGTGCTGGCGTTATTGGTTGTGAATACGCGTCGATTTTCCGCGGTTTGGGTGTAAAAACCGATCTTATCAATACTCGTGACCGTCTGTTGTCATTCCTAGACAATGAAACCTCAGATGCACTTTCTTATCACTTCTGGAACAGCGGTGTCGTGATTCGCAACGATGAAACCTTTGAGAAAATTGAAGGCACTGATGATGGCGTGATCATTCACCTAGAGTCAGGTAAAAAGATGCGCGCTGATTGCCTACTGTATGCCAATGGCCGAACGGGTAATACCGATAAACTGAACCTTGGTGCTGTTGGCTTAGAAGCGGACTCGCGTGGGCAAGTCTCAGTAAACACCAACTACCAAACCAATGTTGACCATGTTTACGCTGTCGGTGATGTGATTGGCTACCCTAGCCTAGCAAGTGCTGCTTATGACCAAGGTCGATTTGTTGCTCAGGCAATTGTGAAAGGTGAAGCTGAGCGCCACCTTATCGAAGACATTCCAACCGGCATCTACACCATCCCGGAGATCAGCTCTGTTGGTAAAACCGAGCAAGAACTTACTGCAGCTAAAGTACCGTATGAAGTAGGACGTTCTTCATTCAAACACCTAGCTCGAGCTCAAATTGCGGGTAAAGATATTGGTAGCTTAAAGATTCTGTTCCATCGCGAAACCAAAGAGATTTTAGGTATCCACGTGTTTGGTGAGCGTGCCGCTGAAATCATCCATATCGGACAAGCGATTATGGAACAGAAAGGTGAAGCAAATACCATCGAGTACTTTGTGAATACGACCTTTAACTATCCAACGATGGCGGAAGCTTATCGTGTTGCAGCACTCAACGGGCTCAACCGTTTATTCTAGATAAAGAACCAATAGGAGTATTTGACCACTCATAGGCCAAATACATAAACAGCAAGCCATGCGCTTGCTGTTTTTATTTAAGACATTGAATAGTAAGGTGTTGATAGTAATTAGATCATGATGTTCTAAATACCTCTTTACCTGTACAGCCTCATTTATTCTCCACAAAAAGAGCCCTCAGAGCTAAGCGAGAAACTCACCCTTCTTCCACTGAGAAACAAACAACACACCAAGGCCAATTCCGCGCATTGCCATAAAGCTCAGCATCGCTAGCCACAGTGCATGGTTCTCTAAACCTGATGCTAAATAGAAAATCGCGAAGAAACTGCAGGTCGCAACAAACATACTATTGCGCATATCCTTGCCCTTAGTTGCTCCAACAAAAATACCATCCAACAAGAAGCACCACATAGACACCAATGGCATTGCGATTAACCACGGTAAATACACCTCGGCTTGACTCTTCACGTCTGGGATTGTGGTGATCATATTGATTAAGCTCGAGCCAACGAGTGCGAACACTATGGTCAGTACCAAACAAATATTGAAGCTCCAGAAGAAAGTTCCAATCAATGACTGGTTCAGCTCATCTTTGTCTTTCGCGCCTATCGCCTTACCGACCATCGCTTCCATTGTGTAGGCAAAGCCATCCATCCCATAAGAGATGATCATCAAGAAACTCATCAACACGGCATTGGCCGCAACAACATCATCGCCAAAGCTTGCACCTTGGAAGGTCATGAAAGTGAAAGTCGCTTGTAGGCATAATGAACGAAGAAAGATATCGCGATTCAATTTCACGAAACGACTCAAACCTTGGCTGGTTTTCTTAAGCAGATCCCATGGCGATGGTAACTGCTTCTTCGCCCAGATTCGGTAAACACAAATTAGGCCAAATGTTAGACCGGCATAATCAGCCATTACAGATGCCAATGCAGCACCTTCCACTTGCCACCCTAAGCCGATAACAAAAACGATATCCAAAACGATATTGGTGATATTGGTGATGATCACCATCCACATTGGCGCTTTGGCGTTTTGAGTCCCGAGCAGCCAACCTAGAATCACAAAGTTAGTCAGCGCGGCAGGTGCACTCCAAGCGCGGATTGAGAAATATTGCTGACCATAGTGCTTAACTTGATCACTGGCGCTACTCAATGAGAAAACTAAATCGGCGACTAAACTGTGTAAAAGTAAAAAGACACCAGCAAACCCTAAGGCCATGGTCACGCCTTGCACAAAAACTAAGCCTAGTTGCTTGCCATCATTCGCACCATAAGATTGTGCAGCTAGCCCTGTTGTCGACATACGCAGGAAACCAAGCAACCAAAAGGTCACGCTGATCATTGTGCCGCCCAGCGCCACACCACCTAAATACCAAGAGTGCTCTAGGTGACCGATAACCGCCGCATCGACTAAGCCCAACAGTGGAACAGTAATATTAGAGATAACCATCGGGATCGCGAGCAACAGCACTTTTTTATGCATCGCCTGATTGGATAGCGTTTGAAAAATAGTTTGGGGATTAAATAACTTCACGATCACCTCTTAGATTAGAGGCGATAGTTTAACCTAGTGGGTGGGCTTTCACTATGTTGTGGAATTTTACTTATACCGGCTATGTACTCAGTTACTCGAAATACAAAACACCTAGGATTACCACTTAACGAGCACTAACTGCGGCGTTAAACGCTTTTTGACCTGAGAGATCTTACAAAGAAGTCGCTGCCACAACTTCCAACGATTACATTGCTGCTCTAATGGTGAAAATGACTTAACCCATTGCGCCCATGGCAACCAATTGAGAACACTGTCTATTGGTGAAGACAACCCGTGAGCATACTTTCCAGAACCGAGCTTTTGCCCAAGAGCACTCGAGCTTTTGTCTCCAGCTAACACTAAACACGCGTGTGCATGAGTAAAGTAACGACTCAATGACTGAATAAAGTGCGCCGTCAGCTGTTCACTACAATCAAGCAGAGCATGTTCACACACCACCATCACCGAGGCTTGTTCTGGAATATTAAGTTCATCCAACCAAGTTAGGTCATCGACAGAGCCACACTCTAAGCGATAGCGTTCATTTTTGTGGAACAAGCGTTGTCGCCAAAGCAGATTCTCGGTTACATCTAACTCAACCCAATGACAGCGGCCATTATCTAAACGGTAGAAACGGGTATCGAGCCCTGCTCCCACGTTAATAATCCAAGCATCTGGGTTATGAGATAAAAACTGTTGAACTTGAGAATCACAAAGTTGAGTCAGTGTCGCGTAAAGGAGTTGCTGTTGGTCGAGTTCACCGGTAAGACATTCTGGTGCGAGCTGGCAACGCTTGCAGGCTTGAGCTGCGATGGGGTCATAAACGAGACCATCATCGGCTAGGCTTTCACGACTACGAAACCAAAGATGTTGAACGAGGTTGGTCGGAACTTGGAATTCTTGATGTACAGACCCTTGTTCAGAAGAAGCCTTTTGAACAGAGGAGCGCGGCTTACGAGTAAGCGGCTTCATTTGAGGTTTGGTTGGGTTTGGCATCATCATCTTCCTTGTATCTCGACAAAGAAGATGATAATGAATATCAATTACAATGACAAGTTATTGAGAATAAATATCAATAAGCTATTTGTACTGACTACATCCAATCGGTGTTGCGAATAATACCAACCGCAAGCCCTTCAATAGACAAGTGTTGAGATTCTAGATCGACATGGATTGGAGAAAACTCTTCATTTTCAGCATGTAACAGAACCGTTGAACCTTTACGTTCTAGGCGTTTTACCGTTACATCATCATCGACACGAGCCACTACAACCTGACCATCGCGTACATCTTGTGTTTTATGAACAGCTAATAAATCACCATCCATAATACCGATGTCTTTCATACTTTCGCCATTTACACGAAGTAAGAAGTCAGCTTGTGGTTTAAACATGCCTGGATCAACTTGGTAATGCATTTCTACATGCTCTTGAGCCAAGATAGGCTCACCAGCGGCAACCTGACCGATTAATGGTAAACCTTGCTCTTCGTTTGCTGCATCTTCAAGCAAAATACGAATACCGCGAGACGCACCCGGGATAATCTCAATCGCTTCTTTACGAGCAAGAGCTTTCAAATGTTCTTCTGCAGCATTAGCAGAACGGAAGCCTAGTTCACGCGCGATTTCTGCACGTGTCGGTGGCATACCGGAATCTTCGATCTTACCTTTGATAAGGTCAAAGACTTGTTGCTGGCGGGGCGTTAACGGCTTCATGATTCACCTGTCTTTTTATACAGTTGACTGTGAGTATATCCAGTAACTGAACAAAAGCAAAGCAATTGCTTGTTTTTAGTTCATTTTTAGCAAATTACAAAAACAGGATCTCTAGCCACACATAACCTGCGAGTGCCAAACAGATGAAAACTGCTGCCGAACCGACATCTTTAGCCATCCCAGAAAGCTCATGATGTTCACTGCCGATTCGGTCGACAACCGCTTCAATCGCGGTATTGATTAGCTCGACAACCATCACCAATACCACCGATGAGATCATTAAGATTCGTTCAACTTGGCTTACATCTAGGTAAAATGCCAACGGAATAAGCACGACCGCCATGAACACTTCCTGTCGAAATGCAGCCTCATTTTTAAACGAACTCGTAATGCCTTGCCATGAAAAGCCTGCTGCTTTGATGATGCGTTTGAATCCGGTGTTTGATTTTTTGGTCATTTTTAACCCTATACTCAATCAGTCGATGAATGATTTTCCACAAACTTAACGGCAATATGACTATTTCCATTAAAAGGTTAGACCAGTTTCTGGTATTCTTGCATCGATTAAATTTACGCCTAGGCTTATCCCTATTTCACTCATAGGATTTATCCTTTTTATCAGAGAAATAGAGATACGCTTCAGCACATTGAAATAACTATTGAGGCAGTGAACCTATATGTCTTCTGGACAATCTTTTTCACGTTCATTAATGAAGCTACCTTTATCCGTATTGGTAAAGGGCACATCAATTCCTTCAAACCCTGTTGAGGATTTGAACATTGATTTGAGCAAACCGATTGTATACGCCTTACCGTTTCGCTCAAGTGTCGACATTCTTACATTGCAAAAACATGCACTTGAATTAGGCCTACCTGATCCGTTGAGCAAGCTTGAAATCAACGGCAAATCACTGCAACGCTACGTTTTCATCTCTTCTCGCAAAACTCTGCTGCAAGACGATGATTATGTACCAAGCTCTTCAATTGAAGTGTTCTCTGAATTGCTTTCACTGCACGCCGACGACTCTGAACTCGATGTTCAAGTTATCCCTGCTACCGTTTTGTGGGGGCGCAAACCTGGTAAAGAGAATAACCAGAAGCCTTACCTACAGGCAATGAACGGCTTAGAGAAATCAAAAGCGGTATTGCTAGCCGGTCGTGACTGCTTGGTTCGCTTTAGTCCTGTGGTTTCTCTGCGTTACATGGCCAACTCACACGGCACCGACAGCACCATCGCGCACAAACTGGCGCGCGTGGCACGTATTCACTTCTCTCGCCAAAAGCTTGCAGCATCAGGCCCTAACCTGCCAAGCCGCCAAGCTCTGTTTGATCGCCTGTTAAAATCAGAAGCGATCAAAAAAGCGATTGAAGACGAAGCACAAGCAAAGAACATCTCGATCGAGAAAGCGAGCAAAGAAGCTCAAGACATCATGGACGAGATTGCTGCGAACTTCTCTTACTCGCTGATCAAGCGTGGTGAGAAGATTCTTGGTTGGCTGTGGAATAAGTTGTACCAAGGCCTGCATATCAGCAACGCTTCAACGGTTCGTAAGTTGGCTCAAGATGGTCACGAGATTGTTTACGTGCCTTGTCACCGTAGCCACATGGACTACTTACTGCTTTCTTATGTGCTTTATCATGAAGGCATGGTGCCGCCGCACATCGCTGCGGGTATCAACCTGAACTTCTTCCCTGCCGGTCCTATTTTCCGTCATGGTGGTGCGTTCTTTATTCGTCGTAGCTTCAAAGGCAACAAGCTGTACTCGACGATTTTCCGTGAATACCTAGCGGAGTTGTTCGCTAAAGGTTACTCAGTAGAGTACTTCAGTGAAGGTGGGCGTTCTCGTACAGGTCGTTTATTGCAAGCGAAGACCGGCATGTTGGCGATGACTATTCAAGCGATGCTGCGCGGCATGAATCGCCCGGTGACTTTGGTTCCTGTGTACATCGGCTACGAGCACGTGATGGAAGTGGCGACTTACGCAAAAGAACTTCGTGGTAAGCGTAAAGAGAAAGAAAACGCGAGCTTAGTGATTCGTACCATTCGTAAGCTGCGTAACTTTGGTAAAGGCTACGTGAACTTCGGTGAGCCAATTCAACTGAACCAATACCTGAATGAACACTCACCTGAGTGGACCAAAGACATCGACCCAATGGGCACTAGCAAACCACAATGGATGAACCCGGTGGTTAATGACTTGGCGACCAAAATGATGACGCACATTAACGATGCGGCAGCGACCAATGCCCTGACCCTTTGTGCAACGGCACTATTGGCTTCAAGACAGCGCGCATTGTCTCGTGACTCTTTGGTTTCTCAGATTAATTGCTACCTGTCTCTGCTTAAGAATGTTCCATATTCGGCAACGTTCACTGTGCCAAAAGACAGCGCTGAAGATTTAGTAAAACATGCTGAATCACTGAACAAGTTCTTGATTGAATCAGACTCAATGGGCGACATCATTTCGCTAGACCGTCACCAGTCAATTCTGATGACCTACTACCGAAACAACATCATTCACTTGTTTGCTCTGCCATCGTTAATTGCACAGATGACTATTCGTCAACGCGGTTTATCAATTGACGCGATCCAAGAGAACGTTGCTGCTATCTACCCGTTCTTGAAGAAAGAGCTGTTCCTAAGCTACGACGAAGACAAGCTTGAAGGCGTGGTTTCTAACATCATTGAAGAGCTGGTTAACCAAGGTATGCTTGTGGTTTCTGATAATGAAGTCACCATCAACCAATCAAACAGCCAAGCACTGATGCTGTTAGGTCGTACGATTTCAGAAACGCTACAACGCTACTCTATTGCTTTGAACCTGTTAGCAGAGAACCCTGATCTGGATAAATCCGATCTTGAACAGAAGAGCCAAGACATTGCACAGCGACTTGGTCGTCTGCAAGGCATCAATGCACCAGAGTTCTTCGATAAAGGCGTGTTTGCGTCGATGTTCGCAACTCTGAAACAACAGCAATATCTGGATAACGATGGTAACTGTGATTTAGACAAGACTCAGCAATTCGCTAAGCTTCTCTACTCAATGCTTTACCCTGAAGTACGTTTGACGATTCAAGAGAGTATCCACCAAGCGGAGTAATCATCAGCTTGGTGTCTCTTGAATAGCGAGGCCAAACGCGATCAAAAAAGGCACCCAATGGGTGCCTTTTTCTTTAGCATTCGTTAACTCGAAAAGCGGATGCTTACCAGAAGGTAATGAACAAGCCCGCTGTCACTGCCATTCCAACATAGTTGTTGTTTAGAAAGGCTTGGAAACAAAGGTCTCGATCACGGTGGCGCATCAGGTGTTGTTGATACACAAATAAGCTTCCCGCTACCAACAGTACCCAATAGAAGGTATCTCCTAGTTGGTAATGCATGCCTAACGCAATCAGCATCGCTAGGGTGACGAGTTGCAAAGAGCCAACAATCAGTTTATCGAAGCGACCAAATAAAATAGCCGTCGATTTAATACCAATCTTCAAGTCATCATCTCGGTCAACCATCGCATATTGCGTGTCGTAAGCAATCGTCCACAACGCGTTAATCACGAAGACAAACCACACAATGCTTGGCAGTTCATTGGTTTGTGCCGCCCAAGCCATTGGTATCGCCCAACTAAACGCTAAGCCAAGAAACAACTGTGGAAGATGCGTAAAACGCTTCATGAAAGGGTAAATGAACGCCAGACCCACACCAATAAATGAGAGCTTAATGGTCAGTGGATTCATGGTGAGTACCAGCAAGAATGAAACTACGGCTAGCACTAAAAAGAGCAGAATCGCTTCCTTACTGGAAACCAAACCAGACGGCAGTGGACGCTGCTTGGTACGTTTAACATGACCATCTACTTTACGGTCCGCAAAGTCATTGATCACACAGCCAGCTGAACGCATCAACACCACGCCGAGTACAAAAACAACCAAGACATCAAAATCAGGCATACCTTGTGCGGCGATAATCAGTGACCACAAGGTCGGCCAAAGGAGTAATAGGGTACCAATCGGGCGATTCATTCGCGTTAATTGCCAATACGCCTTCGCTTTGGTGGCAAGCATTTACACACTCTCCTTAGAGTAAATGGGTGATGTTGGTAAAAACAGTTCTGCCACAAGCATCGGTTTATGGTTCATCCATAATCGAGAACGACGCGCGAGTAATCGCTCATCGCCTGCGATAACCCAACCGACTTGCAGCGCATCTCGCTCCACGTTCTCAGCACTGAAAACGGTCAATCCAAGCGGGACATTACCTTGTTGAGAAAGGTCTGAGTGCTGATGATCTTCTAATGTGACTCGGGGAATCAAGGTTCGACCTAACACCCACGGTTCGTCATCACCCTTTAAAATCACTTTACGCAGTAAGCAATCAAACGATGATAAAAGATGTTCCTCGTCTTGTTGCAGCATTGAGCGTTCTACAACTTGATTATGAAGCAACTCAACAGACAGGTGCTGACAGCACTTCCCCAACTTGCGGGAAAGAGAACCTTGCTCCATCAGCCACTCTTTGGTGGTTTCATTAGGAAAATCAAATGTTTCTGTACTTTGCCAATCTACATTCATTAACGAATTAAGATACAGCGATATTGGCTGATTCATACTAGTATTCAATAGGTGACTTTACACGTACAATAAAGCTTCAACTTTCGAACAAAATTAAAGCGTTCTTCGAATTGTAAACGTATTTAGATTTAGACTGCTCATTGTAACAAGACTAATGCGTTTCGAATATCGCGAATAAACTAAAGAAAAGTCACAAATATGCACAAACGTTATGTAGCCCAAATATTTCTTGCGATTACCCTACTCTTTTCAGCATCAAGTTTCGCGGAAGAGGAGTCGGCAGCTAAACTCGCCTACTTCACGCTAGAGCCAGACCTGACCACCAATTTTTACACTAAAGGTAAAAAACTGGGCTACATTCAGGTTCGCCTCGACATCATGGTGGCAAATAGTAACGACTTGGCCGCTATTGAGCATCACCAACCACTGATTCGCGATGCGGTGATTGAATTGCTTGGCAAACAAAACGAAGAAACCATTAAATCTCTATCTGGCCGTGAAGACTTAAGAAAATCCTTAGTTGAACACCTCAACAAGATTTTGCTTCCAGAGACAGGTAAAACCCTGATTGCTGACTTACTGTTTACCAAATACCTTTATCAGTAATGATGTAAAACGAATCCCAATAAAAAAGCGGCTCATCTGGCCGCTTTTTTTGTCTCTATCGTTTGGCTACTCATTAGAAGATATGAATTAGCTTCTTGCCGAGCTTGGTGCTTTCATCGCATCGATAAAGCCAATAATCACACCAGCGGCTAGACCAGCTAAATGCGCCGTATTGGCGATAGCCATAAATGGCTGCATGTACCCAAGCACTAGCCACACCAACATAAAGCCGACAATCTGTCTTGGGATACCTAAACCAAGTTGTGGCGCCTTCGCACCAACCACCCATAAGTAACCAACCAAGGCATACACAACACCAGACAAACCACCGAAGTTCGCCCCTTCAACCCAATACTGCCCAGCACCTGAAAGCGCAGAAGAGACAGCAAAGATCTGAAGTAGCTTGAGGCTGCCAAGTTTCTTCTCAATGTCTCCACCTAGCTGCCACCACCACAAAATATTAAATGCGATGTGCATAACAGAGAAATGTAGAACGGCATGACTCAACCAACGCCACAGCTGCCATTGCTGTCCATCCACCGCTGGGAAATGTAGGGCATTGAAAATAGCTTGGCCAAAACCGATCTGTTGCAGCGCAAAAATCACCACACACACCAACATCAGGCTTAGTGTCACTGGGCCTGCTTTCGCTTTGATCATGCCCATAAAGCTTGGAGTATGGTAATGGAAGTTGCTCTTTCTAGTCTCTGCCATGTCCCAAGATGCAGCTTGATAGCGCTTATGATTGGGCTCAGCCAGAAAACGATTCAGCTCAGCTTCGGTTTCAACCTGAAATTGGCCATCAAGAAGCCAAAGAGCAAAACGCCCTTCTCCCTCTGGAGACATCTGAATAGGGATCTGACGAGAGGCCATATAATCAATAAATGCTTGAGCAAGACGTGGATTGTCTAACACCATCAATCTAATCATTGTTACTTCCTATTCATTCTATGAGGGATGCTTGAGGCGGTTCAGGTGATGAAAGTCATTAACCTGCGATCACTGGAAGTTCAGCACGATGCCAAGCTTCGAAACCACCATCAACACTATATACCTCTTCAAAGCCTTGGTTCACTAAATATTGTGCCGCACCTTGGCTACTGATGCCGTGGTAGCACATCACTAAGATAGGTTGTTCGAACTCAACCTCATCCATGAATGACACCATCGTATCGTTAGTCAGGTGGTAGGCTGTTTTTGGGTGGGCAACCGCAAAAGACTGCGGGTCACGTATATCGACAAGTCGAGCTTCGCCTTGTTCGATGAGGGCTTGAGCGCCTTTAACATCGATATGTTTAAACTGGTCCATGACTTTCTCTTTTTATACTGATTTACTTTGCTGCCATTGTAACCTATCCCAAGGCTAACATTCACATCCACTTAATAAGGTTATCCACCAGCGATCACTTTTACACCATTTGTGGATAAATCTGTGAATTGCGTGAATAAAGTGTCTTTTCAAAAATAGATCCACAACATGTAGTAATGATCCTGATCTAACTGTGGGTTAACTGAAACATATCCCCACTCGAAAAACCCCGTCAAAGCCTTACTACACACTGCTTTTAGATAGCTGACGAATAAACTTCTCACAGAGTTATCCACAAAATCATTTTGCAAATTTCGATCGCAAAAGTTGAGAAATCGATCCAAAACAAAAAGGCCGAGATCTCTCGATCTCGGCCTTTTCAAAATTCAGCTATTTGTTAGCTCTACTAGAAAGTAGAAGCTAATAGAAACTAGATGCTATTAGAAATCACCAACGGCTTGTTTCAATTTCTTCATCGCATTCTTTTCTAACTGGCGAACACGCTCAGCTGATATACTGTAGGTATCCGCTAAGTCTTGCAGGGTTGCCTTGTTGTCGTCTAACCAACGTGAGCGAACAATGTGTTGGCTACGCTCGTCTAAGCTTGCTAGTGCTAGCCCTAGGCGATTATTGGTGTGTGACTCCCAGTTAGCCGCTTCAACCGTCTCAGCAACGTCTGACGCCTTGTCTTCTAGGTAGTAAACTGGAGCAGTGTAAGCAGAACCGCCATCGTCATCGTCCATAGGCGCTTCAAACGTCGCATCTTGTGCTGCTAAGCGAGATTCCATCTCACGAACTTCTGAAGGCTCAACACCCAGTTCACGAGCAACCGTCTCAACTTCACCGTTATTGAACCAACCCAAACGCTTTTTAGACTTACGAAGGTTAAAGAACAGTTTACGCTGTGCCTTAGTGGTCGCAATTTTAACGATACGCCAGTTACGTAGAACGTATTCATGGATTTCAGCTTTGATCCAGTGAACAGCAAACGAGACGAGACGAACACCAACTTCTGGATTGAAGCGCTTAACAGCCTTCATCAAGCCGATGTTACCTTCTTGGACGAGATCAGCCATTGGTAGCCCGTAGCCAGAGTAGCCTCTTGCAACGTGCACCACGAATCTTAGGTGGGAAAGGATCAAGCCTTTCGCAGCGTCGATCTCACCTTTGTAATGTAATCGCTCTGCAAGTCCACGTTCCTCTTCAGGAGTCAGCATAGGGTAGCTGTTCGCTGAGCGGATATAGCTATCTAAACTATCTTGTGTGACTAAAGCCATTTGATACGCTTGGTTTGCCATTCGGTTCCTCATCAATCTCTGATCTGGAGTAATACATCTATTAAAACCCTACAATCTTGAACCTAAAATGAACAGGTTTCAAGGAGGGGGAAGTAATTATGCATAATCAATTCGTCTATACAAGGCAAAAACTGGTTAAGAAGTGCCTATTTTTCGTCTAAATATGACTCTATTCACCTAAACTGGTTCAATTTCTTTTAGGTGACGCTGTGCAGAAAGCTTTGCAGCCACACTACCAAGCAGAGTTCCGACGATCAAAAGCAGTAAAGATTCATCCCAACTCAGGCCAATTAAACGGAAGTGGCTGTCGTATAGCTGAGCCAAGTCATCCACCGCGCTGTTCAGCAATACGGTAATCAATGCCGTCATTACCCAAGCGCTAATCGAACCTAAAACGCCAAACCACATCCCAGCATAAAGGTATGGTCGAAGAATGTAGCTGTCGGTCGCACCAATCAGCTTCATGGTTTGAATCTCTTCTTTATGCGCCAACACATTAAATCGTAGTGTATTGCCGATAATCAGAAATACCGCGCCCAGCATCAATACCGTTAAGGTAATCACGATGACAGCCGCTAATGCTTTGATCGCATCTAATCGCGCTAACCAATCTTCGTCTAAGCGAACATCGGTCACTAATTCTTGTTGTTTAACTGTGCCTGCCAGCTCTTTAATTAAGGGATCGCTGTGTACGCTTGGCGTAATCACCAGCACACCTGGCAGTGAATAATCGTCGAGAATGGTTAGGGCGTCTTCAAAACCAGAATACTGGCTGAGGTCTGCAAGCCCTTGCTGCGGAGAAATGTACTCCACGAGCTCAACTTGATCCCAACTTTCGATTTCATCCTTAAGCACCATTACTCGTGGCTCAGGAATACCATCCTCTACATAAGCACTTATTTGTGACGGGCTAGTGACATCTTGCGCCACTTCCCCTACATTTTTACCTAATAGGTACAAACAAGCTGGCATCGCCAACGCCATAGAGATCACCGCAAGGGTCAGTAAGTTGCCTAACGGGCGCTGCCACATTTGCGAGAACGATGACTTGGCTTGTTTCCAGTGAACAACAAAGAAGCCGTCGCTTGAAGCGCGGTTTGCTGCTCGATTAGATTGAGGTTTTTTGATGCGCTTATTCGCGGCCATAGTCTTCAACCTCACTCAAAAATCCTTGGTTTAATTCAAGATGGCGGTACTGAGGGCGAGTGTTCACTAACCCGATATCGTGCGTCGCTAGGATGATCGTCACACCTGCGCGGTTGAATTCTTCAAATAATCGCAACACACGGTTAGATAATTCAGGGTCTAGATTACCGGTAGGCTCATCGGCTAAAAGCAGAGTTGGACGGTTAACCACGGCGCGAGCAATACCCACGCGTTGTTGTTCACCACCAGAAAGTTGGCTTGGCAAACAACGGGCTTTATCTAATAAACCGGTTTTATCCAACGCAGCACTGACTCGGCGTTTTATTTCGTTTTCAGAAATAGATTCAATACGCATAGGCAGAGCGACGTTATCGAAAATCGAACGGTCCATCAGCAGGCGATGGTCTTGAAAAACAATCCCAATATTACGGCGTAAGAAAGGAATGTCTTTGGCTGGGATACGAGTGATATCGTGATCGTTGAACCAGACACGTCCATCAGTTGGACGCTCTATCGCGCAGATCAACTTCAGCAAGGTACTTTTACCAGCCCCAGAGTGCCCACCCAAAAAAGCCATCTCTCCACGTTTCAGGTGAAAGTCCACTTTTTGGAGCGCTTGTCTTCCACCTCGGTAGGCTTTACTCACTTGCTGAAATTTGATCACCGAAAATTCCTCTTACGATCACTAATATCAAATTTAAAAACGGTAGCAGATTAAGGATAAACCACTTTGCTACTCGCGTTACTCTTCGCGGCTAAATAGTGCTTCAATGAAGTCTTTAGATTCAAATGGACGCAGGTCATCAATACCTTCACCCACACCAATGTAGCGGATTGGAATCTGGAACTGGTCAGCAATTGAGAAAATTACACCACCTTTCGCCGTACCATCTAGCTTAGTCAGTGTAATACCCGTAACTGGAGCCACTTCACTGAACAACTTCGCTTGGCTGATAGCGTTCTGACCTGTACCTGCATCGAGCGTTAGCATGATTTCGTGTGGCGCAGAGTCATCAATCTTCTTCATTACACGAACGATCTTGCGTAGCTCTTCCATCAGGTTGCTCTTGTTCTGCAAACGACCGGCTGTATCAGCAATCACAACATCAACACCACGAGCCTTCGCTGCTTCAATCGCATCGTAGATAACAGACGCACTGTCCGCACCAGTGTGTTGAGCGATAACTGGCACATCGTTACGCTGACCCCAAACCTGAAGCTGTTCAACGGCTGCAGCACGGAAGGTATCACCCGCTGCTAGCATCACTTTCTTGCCTTCATTTTGGAATTGTTTCGCCAGCTTACCGATCGTAGTTGTCTTACCTACACCGTTCACACCCACCATTAAGATAACGTAAGGTGTTTTAGTGGTATCAACAACCAGTGGCTGTTCCACTTGGCTTAAGATGTCTGCCATCTCTTCTTTGAGCAGACCATAAAGCGCTTCACCGTCTTTTAGGTCATTGCGAGATGCTTTTTCTGTCAGGTTTTCAATGATCTTAACCGTGGTATTCATACCCACGTCAGCAATCAGAAGTTGCTCTTCTAGCTCTTCAAACAGGTCTTCATCGATTTGCTTGCCTTTGAACAGACCAAAGAAACCAGCACCGATGTTTGCTTTAGTGCGGCTTAGGCTGCGCTTAAGACGAGCAAAGAAGCTTTCTGTCGGCTTCTCTTGTACTTCTTCAACCTTAGCTTGAGGAACTGCCACTTCTTCCTGTTCTGCTTCTGCTTCTGCTTCTGCTTCTGCTGCGACAGGTTGCTGCTCTTGTTGAGCTTCTTCAAGCGCTTGCTCAGATTCAGTTGGCTTAACTTGTTCAGCTTCAGGCGCGACCTGTTCAGCCTCAACTTGTGATTCAACTTCAGTTTGATCTTCAACGCTTTCTACGTTCGCTTCATTCTGAGTTTTTGGGCTTTGTTCTTCTTCACCAAAACCAAGCCACGATAATAATCCGCGCTTCTTTTTTTCCGTCATCAGAGGAGTTTCCTAGATCTACTAATTAGCTGTATTGACTTAATACACGTCGACTCTTTGCTATTGTTATACAATACAAGCTTGTACAAACGAATAGTAAAGAAAAATGACAAAGCAGTGATAAGTTTGCTTTTAGCTTGATACACTTTGTCATTGCAAATTTATTTAATACACGAACCCACTTAAATTGGGCTCGGTATAGTATCACTTTATTAGCGGTCAAAAAATCTATGGTAAGACGTCGCCAGCAAAACACATCACAAAAAAAGCCATCCGGAGGCTTTGTTCGAATTATTAGTGGCTCATGGAGAGGTAGAAAGCTGCCTGTTCATGATTTAGAAGGATTACGCCCAACCATTGACCGAGTAAAAGAAACACTCTTTAACTGGGTGGCTCAAGATATCCCACATTCAACTTGCTTGGATGTATTTGCCGGTTCTGGCGGTCTAGGTTTTGAAGCAGCTTCTCGCCAAGCCAAAATGGTGACACTGCTCGAAATGAATCAAAAGGCGGCTAAACAGCTTTCTGATAACGCGAAAGAGCTCAAGGCAGACAACATTAATGTCGTGAATACTGATGCTATCTCTTTCCTTAAGAAACCAGGCACTCCTTACGATATGGTTTTCCTTGATCCACCATTTCGCAAAGGCTTACTGGCAGAAACAGTACAACTGCTTGAGAGTAACGGTTGGCTTGCAGACAATGCCATCATTTACGTCGAGACAGAGAAAGAACTGAAACTCGAAGCTATGCCAGAGAACTGGGAATTGCATCGCGATAAGACCACCGGACAGTCAAGCTACCGACTGTTCAATCGAATTACTGAAGAATAGGAGTTATTGAATGAAGTTCTTGCTTCCACTAGCAAAAGCAGCCATCGCCTTTGTTTGGTTTATCTTGATCGTAAATATTTTCTACCCGTTCCCGGGTAATGCTGCGATTGCGCTTTATATCATGACAGCATTCTTGTTCTTCATGCACGGCCTGCAGATGCTGATTTTCATCGGTGCTTTCGGCGACAAGATCGAGATGTCACGTTGGGAGAAGTGGTCAATATTGATTTTCGG
>NZ_JBFRTU010000121.1:0-2980 GCF_041474275.1 Vibrio sp. 10N.222.52.B7
CTATACGAGCGGCTCTTTTTATTGGGATACACCGCCTAAATAAATTGCGGTACACCGCTTTTACAAATTGTGGTGTACCGTCTTAACAAAGGTCAGCTACATCATTCTCATGAAGTAAGGAATAATCAGGGCGTTCGCTAAATCAATGAAGAACGCGCATACCAATGGCACGATGATGAAGGCTTGTGCTGAATGCCCATACTTTTGACTTACTGCCGACATGTTTGCCATGGCTGTCGGTGTTGAACCTAACGAAATCCCTCCGAACCCAGCACATACAACAGCCGCATCATAGGTCTTACCCATTGATGGGAACACGATGAAGATATTGATTATCACGGCCAGTAGCAGCTGCATTGCCAATATCGCGAAGATAGGACCCGCCAAGTCAATGAGCGTCCAAAGCTGCATGCTCATTAATGACATCGCCAAAAATGTACCCAGGGAGATTTCAGCAATTAAGTCGATAGCGGGCGAGCGTGTCGGCCATTTTGCGCCCGAGATTCTAGGGTAGGAGTCTGGCATTACGTTGGTGATCACGATACCCGCAAACAAGCACGATACGAACAGTGGAAGCTGTAATCCTGTCTGACTGATCAATTCATTAAGCAACGCGCCGACAATGACACAAATATGGATCGCTAACACGGCGTCTAAAAATTGAAATGATGTGAGGGCTTGTTGTTGCTTTTTGGCATTTGAATCGATTGAGCCTGATTGCTCATCGGTAGGTTTGAGGTTATGACGCTTGATGAGAAACTTTGCAATAGGACCGCCCATAAGGCTGGCTAAAATCAGCCCGAACGTTGCACTGGCGATACCAATTTCCATTGCGCTTTCTAGGCCGAATTCTTCTGCAACCTTGGGTGCCCAAGCAATCGCGGTGCCATGTCCGCCAATCAGTGAAATACTTCCGCTGAGTAGACCAAAGACAGGCTCTAGGCCAAACATTGATGCGACAGAAATACCGACGATGTTCTGCATGATCATGAAGAAGATAGTGATTGCTAGCAAAATGACCAAGGGCTTTCCGCCTTTGAACAGATCTTTCAAACTTGAGTTAATACCAATCGTGGTAAAGAAGTAGACCAATAATACATCGCGAGCAAACAGATCAAACTGCACTTCGATTGAGGTCGTCGCGTAAAGAGCCGCGAACAGGAGCGATGCCAAAATCCCGCCAGAGACAGGTTCTGGAATACTGAACTCTTTCAAAAAACCGATGACCTGATTGAGCCTCCGACCGATAAATAGAACCACGATCCCCATGGTCACAGCAAAGAATGACCCGAGATGTAAGATGTTGTTTTCAAATTCCATAGTGATCCTTGTAAAGGTGAAATTATGACGTAATTTTTGATGGCCAGATTGCGCTTTAATAAGCAACTAGATTAGCATCATTTATTATATTCAAATGATAAGAAGTTTTGAAATTCCGGATCGGCAACAAGTTGTTTGTTACCTTCTTCAATCAATAGGTCGACGTTTTCTTTGTCGATCATAAAGTCCGTCGGAATTTGATTGAGTAAGTATCGCTTGGCACTGTTGTCTGATTTATTCAAGCTGATCTCAATGAAGTGCGGAGAAACCTTACGACCTTGATGAGAGGCCAGCTCCGACCAAGACTGCAACTCGTCGACGATCAAATCTTTTGTTGTGTCGTTATAGCGATGCAGCTGGATATCGGTGATGACGTCCACCGTTTGTTTCATGGAAGGCGCTTCAATTGACTCTCCAATGCCAGATTCTGGGTTCGTCGATGCATCAACCGAAATGATGACAATAGGACGCGCGTGCTGGGTGTCGTACAAGTTTTTCAGCTCTTCGTTGTCGTTGTAACGCAAGTATTCAGACATCTCATACACCGACAGCAAACCGAGGTTGTCAGTAATCCCGCCATCCACAAGGTGGAGATAACTCACATCATCCTTATTGCTATATGACTCTAACGACTTGATCAGATTTCGGTTGCGGTAACTGGTGGCGTCGAATGAGGGTTGTATGTGTTCTGTTTTGTCGCAGTCGTTTTTGTTTTCAAGCACAACAGGAGTAAATACAAAAGGGACAGCAGAAGAGGCGGCCACCGAGCTAGACACGGAATAGCTGTTTAAGTCTGAACAAATCAGGTCAAAGTACTCTTGTGTGAATGAAAAACGCGAGCCCGTTGAAATGTCGGTTGCGTTAATCACAATGTAGGGCGCATTTTCTCGGTACATGTCGGCAAACGTGCTTTCGCCGAAGATGTTGGCTTTGTAATAGTCGGTGGCTTTGTCTGTTCTGGTGGCGTACGAGAACCAATAAGTAGGAGATAAAAGGATGGAAAACAGATCTTTCGAGACTTCGTGATAAAGGAACGTTTCTTCGTAATCTTCGAATATCTGGTCGCCATAGATACCATAATAGGCGGCGGTAAAGCTGCCACCGGATACCGAGCTGATCATATCGACTTCATCTAACAGATTGACCGTTTCACCATCGATTTCGATGTTGGTGTCGCGCAATGCTTGCAACACGCCATATGAAAGCGCTGCCGCACGTGTGCCGCCACCAGAAAAAGAGAGGATCAACGTGACTTTGCTATTGGGTTTATTGAAGCTCTTCGCCGTGTAGGCTTGATTTTTCTGCGCGGCAGATTGGCCTGTGTTGGTTGCTTTGTTTTTCGCGCTACAGCCTGAAAGGGCAAGCGAGAAGACCACTAACAGTGAAACTTTCGCGAACCCTTTAAAATCGGGACTAGGTGTGTTGAACGTATTCACTTTGTTTTTTGGCATAGCGCATTTCAAACTAACGTTGAGGTTGAGTGAAAGGCTATTTTCGTTGATATCTAATATGCCATCAATGGCATCACCTGTAATTCAGTGTCACGATTTTCATAACAATCTAGAGGTAATCAAGCTTATTTAGAACTGTTTACAGTCATCTTCAGCAATTTAGAGTTATTCCCAGCAATTTGAAGTTATCTCCTGCAATTTATAGATAC
>NZ_JBFRTU010000122.1:0-1803 GCF_041474275.1 Vibrio sp. 10N.222.52.B7
TTAGGGGCCGCGCTATTTGGCTTCTGGAACAGCTTGCTACTGGTATCTTTCGCAAGTGCGATCGGTGCGACCTTAGCTTTCTTAAGTAGCCGTTACCTGTTGCGTGACTGGATTCAAACCAAGTTTGGTGACAAATTGGCGACGATTAACAAGGGGGTTGAAAAAGACGGCGCATTTTACCTGTTTTCTCTGCGTCTGATTCCTGTATTCCCATTTTTCCTTATCAACCTATTGATGGGTCTAACACCGATGTCAGTGAGTCGTTACTACATTACGAGTCAAATCGGGATGTTACCGGGGACGGCGGTTTTCTTGAATGCTGGTACTCAGCTCGCAGAAATTGATTCACTTTCGGGCATCGTCTCCCCTTCAGTACTATTGTCATTTGCATTATTGGGGATATTCCCAATAGTGGCTAAATGGTTGATGGGTAAGTTTCGCTCAGCACCCGTAGCTGAATAATGTATATAGCAGAATAGTTTATAATATCTAAACAACACAGATAGCCGAATAAGGTTCTATTTCAATGAAAATCTTCAGTGCATCGAATCCGACAGAAGCTCATATCATCTGTGGATTGTTAGAAAGCGAGAATATTGCCTGTGAAGTCCGTGGTGAGGGGTTGTTCGGATTAAAGGGGGAAATCCCATTCACTGAAGAAACTGACCCTTACGTATGGTTATATGAGCCAGAATTGGCCAGTAAAGCTCGCATGCTCGTCAATGACTACCAAAAGCAGCAAGATTCGATCATCTATGAAGAGTGGCGTTGTGGTGAGTGTCATGAAGTCAACGAAGCGCAATTCGGCTCTTGCTGGCAGTGCGGTGCTGCCTCACCTGAATAGCAGGGTTTCAGTGACCTGATAGAACGATTCGGTCAGATACCTCCTCCAATTAAAAACGGGAAGCTAAAGTTAGCTTCCCGTTTTTATTTCAATTCGATTAACTCATCATCTTTGATTTCACGCCTAGAAAATCACTGAATTTGTTTTTGAATAAACGCAATCGAACGCTGATTAAACTCTTCAGGGTTTTCCACGTTACACACGTGTCCACAATTCGGGATTTCTACTAGCTCACTCGATTCATGCGCTGCAACCATTTCTTTTACAGGCTTAATAAACATGTAGTCACGTTCACCCATCAAATAAAGAGTCGGTATTGGTAGCTCTCTATCTTTAAAATATTTCATCAAGGGGTTTACATCAGCCGTTAAGATAAACCAGCGTTTAAATTCTTTCTGGCACAGTTTTTTGGCTTCGCGGATAAAAAGGTGACGAGACTCTTTTTGGCTTTTTTGTGGCATCACAACATAAGCAAAAAGGCTGTATAACCACATGTAAGGAATGATGTGCTTGCTGAGGTTACCCAACTTGATTAACACTTGAGAGCGAGTGTTTAGCTTGGTGACAGCGCCACCCAGTACCATTGAACGTACACGGCCAGCCGCCAGTTCGGCAACGTTACGCACAATAATCGTGCCCAAAGACATGCCAACGAAATGTGCAGAACGGATCTTAAGATGGTCTAACACTTTAAGAATATCAAGCGTCACCGATTTGAACGTATAACGATTCGAAATCAGCCCTTTAAGTATATTGTCTGATTTACCGTGCCCTCTCAGATCAATGAGAAGTAAGTTGAAATGCTGTTTATACGCTTTGATCTGCTTGAACCAGATGGAGGAACTGCCTCCTGCGCCATGCACAAATACAACCCACTCATCGCTCGTAGGGTGAGTAAATGTTTTATGAAATAGTAAACTCTCAGACATACCTATCGCTTTAATTATTGGAATGGAGCT
>NZ_JBFRTU010000123.1:0-227 GCF_041474275.1 Vibrio sp. 10N.222.52.B7
CCTACTCTCACATGGGGAAGCCCCACACTACCATCGGCGCTATTGTGTTTCACTTCTGAGTTCGGCATGGAATCAGGTGGGTCCACAATGCTATGGTCGCCAAGCAAATTTTGCTTTTACTTTCAGCTTTTTTAAAAACTGAAGGCAAAATAATCTGGAAAACTGATTTAAAAGTCTCTTCAAACTCATTCAAGGTCTGGTCTTTCTTTGAGTCCACAAAACCCCTT
>NZ_JBFRTU010000124.1:0-10545 GCF_041474275.1 Vibrio sp. 10N.222.52.B7
ACAAATTAGTGGAAACATCGCTTCACGCTACCCCTTATTCCATATGGGTTTTTCATGATCTTGCCCTGTGCCAAATGGCGTCGAAGAAGATTAACTCCCTCCCAATACCTAATCAAGGCCCTGAAAAATCCGTTGCTCAATTGGAAAGAGAGATCCGTCAATTGAAGAAGAAACTTGAAATGGCGGAGCTGGAGAATGATTTCTTAAAGGAAGCGAAGGCTTTCTTCGACAGCCAAAAAGAATAAGGTTCGAGTACATTCTAAAGAAAACCTGTGTGAAGCTTCCTGTTATTCGCTTGTGTCGATGGTTAGACGTTTCTACAGCGGGTTACTACAAGTGGCTCACGAGACAACCCTCGAAACGAGAGACAGAAAATGACTCCTTAAGTAACTACTTGAGGAAAGAAAGCAAAGTTCAGCACTGTATTCCTGGTTATCGAAAACTTTGGGAGGCAGCTGTTGCTAACGGTTTTATTTGCAATAAAAAGCGAGTACAGAGGCTTTTGCAAAATATGGGCTATCGCTCTTGCGTTAGCTGGAAGCGATATGGACGAGCACCAAGGCAAAATACACTCATGCCTGCCTATAACATTCTTGCCCGTCAATTTAACGTAGATAAACCAGATCGTGTTTGGGTGTCAGATATAACTCAGGTGCGCTGTACAGATGGTTGGCAATACCTGTGCGTCATCTTAGATTTGTTTTCACGTAAAGTGATTAGCTGGTCAACAAGTCGCATTAACAACGCAAAGTTAGTGCTAAGAAGTCTGAATAAGGCTTGGGAACAAAGACAACCTTTAGGTCGCGAGCTTTTGTTTCATTCAGATCAAGGCATTCATATCGAGCGTTGGAAACGATCCGTTGGCATCGTAAACGCAAGATTAAAATCAGCATGTCGAGAAAAGGAAACTGTTGGGATAACGCGTGTTCTGAAAGCTTCTTTGCGCAATACAAGAAAGAGTGGATGAACAACTTAGGTGAACTATCACGACAAGAAATGACGATGCAGAGTCGAATTTACATCGATACCTATTATAATCCGGTAAGAAGACATGGGACTCTAGGTGGAATGAGCCCCATGGATTTTGAACTAATCAACTAAACCCTTGTGTCTACTTTTTAGGGGCCACATCAACATCACTTTTCGTATCTCGCCACTCTCATCCCGTATCTGCCTTTCTGCTCTTCGTTTACCCGGTTACTCGCATCTCGTTACTGCTCTTTAACTTTATTTCTTGTCGCTCGAATATGCGTAATTATAGTAACCGTAGCCGTATGAGCTTGATGCTTTCTTCTCGATGGCGTTGAAGATAACGCCTTTCACTTCGATACCCGATTGCTCGAAGCGGTTACGAGCCACATCGATCTCTTTAATGGTGTTTTGGCCATAACGCGCAACCATTAATGTGGTACCCGCAAAGGCGCCAACAATACTTGGGTCGGTTACCGCAAGTACTGGTGGGGTATCAACAATCACCAAATCATACTCTTTCGATGCCCATGCCATCAGTTCTGCAAAGCGTGGGTGCATCAGCAGCTCAGAGGGGTTAGGTGGCACTTGGCCGCGAGTAATAATGTCTAGGTTCTCTACCGGTGTTGCTTTAATGGATTGAGCAAACTCTTGCTTACCGCTCAATACATCAGAAAGGCCGTTATCCCAGTTCACCCCAAAGCTTTGTTGTAGGTAACCTTTACGCATATCGGCATCAATCAACAATACCTTTTGGCCTGTTTTGGCGGCTACTGCGGCAAAGTTGGTCGAGATGAATGATTTACCAATGCCTGGCGCGGGGCCAGAAATCATCAGAATATTGTTTTTCGCTTCTAGCATCGCGAAGTGCAAGCTGGTACGAAGGCCACGCAGTGCTTCAACCGAAAGATCGGCAGGGTTCGATTCAGCAAGCAGTGCCTGAACGCCTTTTGTTTGTACTTTCTTCGATTTAAAGCGGTTGGTTAGCTCAATCTGTAAATCTGATTTTGGTACCGCTGCGTAAACCGGAAGGCCGATTTGTTCAATTTGGTCAGGGCTTTCAACACCACGGTGGAACGCTGCTTTCACTAATACAAATGCGACACTTAACATGCCACCCAGTAGCGTTGCTAACACAACAATCAGCGGCTTCTTCGGTTTAACGGCGCGAGCATACGCTTGAGCGTCATCTAAGATACGAACGTTACCGACCGTACCGGCTTTGATGATGCTGAGTTCTTGAACCTTGTTTAACAGCTGAATGTAGATTTGTTGGTTTACTTCAACATCACGTGTCATACGTAGTACTTCACGTTGTGTTTTCGGTAACTTTTGCACTTGCTTGTTCAGGCGCTCTCGCTCGCCCAACAACGTTTTACGCTTATCAATCAGTGACTTATACGCCGGGTGATCTTTAGTGAAACGCTGACTGATATCACTTTCTTTAAACGTCAGTTCATTCAATTGCGCTTCAAGCTCTACCATTACCTTCAGGGTTGATTGTGCTTCTAAGCCCAAGTCGATCGATTCGTTCTTTTGGCGGTAATTATTTAGTACGTCTTCATAACCAGTTAGCTCAGATTTAATGCCCGGAAGGTGGCTTTCTAAGAACTGTAGGCTCTTCTCTGCTTCTGCTGAATTACGCTTCACGTTTTGTAAGAAGTAGATCTGGCTAATATGATTAAGGATTTCAGAAATCTGTTGCTTGTTTTCACCTTCAAAGCTTAGCTTCAAAATACCGGTTTGCTTACCTTGCTCAGACAAAGACAAAGAAGCTTTCAACCATTCGATCGCTTCTAGTCGACTACGTTGACTAATAGAGAATTCAAAATCGTTATGTGATTCAAAACCTGCCACAAACAAGCTGTAGTCGTCTGCTGTTGCTAGCTCACCCACTTTGCCTTTTAGGATAACGCGCTCATCGTCGCGAACTAATTGGTAAGTGCCCTGCTCGGCATCTAGGATCTGGATCGTGTGCCCGTAGTCGCTCGCATAGCTTGGCATGTTGAAACGGCTAACCGCAATGTGGTTGATGTCGCCAGTTAAGCGTGCAAAGCCTTTGCCGACGATTGGCGCATAGTTAGGTGAGGTCACAGTCGTTAAGTTAAACTTATCCACCGTTTCACCCAAAATCATACGAGATTTGATGATCTCGACTTCGGTTGTAGCTGAAGATTCTTGAGAGAACAATTCACCCATATCACCAACCATAGAAGAGATGCCACCAGAGCTTTTCTCTTCAATTTGGATCAGGGCATCCGCTTTGTATATCGGCGTCGAAAGCAAAGCAAACGCAATACCAAACACAGCAAAAACGAATGTGGTGAGCATGATTAGCCATTTAGCATCTAATAAGATGCCAAGCAGTTTTCCTAAATCTATCTCATCAGAGTTATCTGTATGCGATTGCTGAGAGGGTTGTGTTGTCATTTGTTTGCTACTTCCTAAAGTATTGCTATTTAAGAGACTATATACGCTCCGCGTACTTCTCTTTTATATTATTCCGTTGGTGGCTTTGCCATGCCTACATTTAGAGCATGACATTTAAAAAGCTGTCTATTTAAAACCTACTGCATCTAAAATCTATTGCATTTAAACCTACAGTTTTTTTGCCCAAGCTTGCGCCGCTTCGTCAATCAGCTTATAAGCGTGTTCAAACGCCTCACGACTTTGACGATAAGGGTCAGGAATGTCTTTTTGGCCAATCCACTGACCAAACAGCATAGTTTTACCACGTGCCTCTGGCGATATTTGAGTAAGCGCTTCTAAATGGCCCTTCTCCATCACCAAAATCAAGTCATACTGAGCACAAAGCTGTGGCGTGACTTGTTGAGACTGATGATTTTCAACATCAACCCCATTTTCAGCGGCTATTACAATGGCAGTGTCGTCTGCAGGCTTACCAATTAAACGGCTTTTCTCAGCAGCGATACCGGCAGAGGCCACTTCTTTGTTGGGCAGCAAGTTTTGTAAAACTCGCTCTCCAGTCGGGGAACGACAAATGTTGCCCACGCATACGACTAAAATTTTATTAAACATAATGGTCTCTAATTGTATTGGGCTTATAAGCTGGGTTTACTTTTAGATGTAAAAATCAGGTTACACGTACAATGCAACCTGATGATTAATTAGGGTTTATTACAAACCAGGGCTTATTACCAATTACGAACGCGCAACATACCTTCGGTTAGGTCGTTGAAGCCTGAAATGGTTGGTACAAGCTGACCGATTACACGGTTCCAGCGGCTGATTGGCGCTGCCGTTACGTAAACAATATCATAAGGCTTTAAATCAAACTCGGTGCCAATCACTAAAGCTGATGCATCTTCCATATTGAGTTGGTAGATGTCCGCCATGCGTTCTGATTTATCATCAGAAGTTCGGATCACAAACACACCCGTTGCATCTGCCGTCAGTTGGTTAATACCACCTACGTTGCTGAGTGCTTCGGTTAGGCTCATCCCAACGCGATCAATCTTAAGTAGTTGAGGATCGTTCACTTCACCCATCACGAACACTTTCTGGTTGTCATTACGCGGTACGTGAACAATATCACCGGCTTGCAGTAAGCGGTTTTGGGTTAGGTCACCACGTTGCATTAAACCGTAAAGTGAAAGGTTCTCTTCCACGCCATTGCGGGTTAATGAAACATTACGCCAATCAGCATCTTCAGACAAACCGCCAGAACGGTTCACGGCATCCAGTAACGTTAAAGGGATATTAGTGATTGGCTGCTGGCCAGGTTTAGATACTTCACCGGTAATGTAGGTTTTCTTAGATCGGAAAGCCGCTACGTTTACATCAACTTGAGGGCTTTCGATGTATTTCGCCAAACGTTCCGCTATATCAGAACGAATTTCACGAACCGTTTTTCCTGCAACTTCTACTGTACCAATGTATGGGTAGAAGATGGTGCCGTCTGCATGAACCCAGTTACCCGCTTCTGTGCTACTACGGTAAGAACCCGCTGGAATGGTCAGTTCAGGGTGATCCCAGATCGTAATATTTAAGATATCGCCCACACCGACTTTGTATTCATACTTTGCGATGTCTACGTCGAGTTCAGGGTTGGCTTGTGACACCGACAATGTACCCGTTTGGTAAGTCGATACTGATTGAGCTGTCAGTGGGTAAAGGTTAACCACATCAGAGATATCAGATTCTTGCTGTTCCTCTGAAGGCTGAATCACATTCTTGTTGCCAGTAGAAAGGTGAGTTCCTGGAGTAGTACACCCTGCAAGCAATACAGGAAGGAGCGCTAAAAGGAGACGATTTTTATTAATCTTCATGTTAACCAAGTCATAGAAACGGAATGTGTCGTGATATCCCAAAGGACACCCAAAGAAGTTAGAACAAACAATTTTATCAGCTACGCAGTATTTAATAGAGTTAAGGAGGGCTATTACTGTGATATCGCTCCCACTTAATATCAAAGATAGGAACGCTACCGCCCTTTGATATTCCGCGACATCACACTGCGTAGTTAATCTGCCTCTATCTATCTGGAATTGAGATAGAGGTTTTTTGTCATAAACCGAGCCAAAGATCGGACTTTCACACGGTTATTTTATTGCGTATGCATTATCCACAATTTGTGTTTATTATCAACCTAGTTGAATGGTTAAAGAGCAGATACGGGATTCGAGTGAACGAGTGGCGAAGAGCTAAAGAGCAGATGAGAGTAGCGAGATACGAGTAAACGAAGAGCCTAAAGCCGTGTCGGGATGCTTTTAGCTCCTCCCCTTTATCACAACTGTTGCTTGGCAGAAAATACCAACATAAGGGGAGGCAGGGAGGGGTTGGTAACACATAGATTAACGTCCCCCTCTAACTCCCCCTTTGATGAACATCACGATATCTTAAGCTATTCGTTATTCGATTATTCGAGACTGCTCTTTCCCCGCTCTTCGCATCCCGCTTACTCGTCACCCGTATCTGCTTTCGATCTACTTAACGCTACTCGGTCTTTGGAACCAAGGTGAGCGAGCATCGGTTTGATCGAACAAGTTGTATTGCTTATTCAACACTTGTCCGCCGTCACGCGTGATCGGTAACCAGGTAAAGCCTGCGCGGCTTGAGCTTGGTTTCACGGTAACAAGATCAAACGGAATCGATACATAGAAGCCTTTGGTATAGCTGCCTTCACCGTACTCTTCCGTTGTCATGTCGGTTAAGCTGACAAACGCACCGGCAATAACGCCACTCTTGAACTGCTTAGAGAAATCGACACGAGTCCCGATATCACCCGCAAGGAATTTACCGACGCCCACTTTAAGCAAGGTATCGCTCAAGAAGTCCCATTGTGGGGTGTAGTAACCGGTGATGAAGCCCGTCGTGCCCTTATCGATCACTTTGTACGTTCGGCTACTGTCATCTGGGTTAACTTGAATCTCTTGATCAAATGTGCCGAACCAACTTTCAGGATCGCGCTGGCTTATTGCAGTCATGTCTGCACCAATGGCCCAGTTTTGGTTGAATGGTCGATACAGGATTTCGCCACCCACACCCGCAAACATGCTTTCAAGGTACCCCCCGTAAGCTTGGGTGTAGACACCGCTGCCGTAGTCTTCAAACCACGTCAGTTGTAAGCGATCTAAGCGAACCGGATCGTCAACGTAAGAGCGGAATAAGGTTCTTACTCTTGGCGTTTGGTCAGTGCCGTCTGATGGGACGGTATAGTTAAACTTGTCGTAGTTATCGACTAAGTTAACGTACAAAGAGCCCGACAGTTCAACATTGTTTAACGCCCAGAACGAAGCGTTGGTGTATAAACCCAAACTGTATAAATAGAAGTTTTCAGCCGAACCGAACGATTGCGCTAGGTTTGGTGAAATCGACACATCGAATCGCTCACGCCCATCATGATAAATAACGGATTTCTTACGCTCTAACTCGTGAGTATCAGTTGCATCACTGGTTTGAGCATTGAGATAACTGTTATTAGCCGCCGCTTTGAACGCTTGTGCATCTACCGTTGTCTCAGTGAGTTCCATCGATTTATCATTTTCGATGATTTTATAAGTATCGATGTAACTCGGCACCGCGTTGGCAATCACGGTCGCACCACGCTCAAGGGCGATATCTCTGTCGCGGTATTTAACCTGAGTACCCTTTACCACAATACTATTATCGTCGACCAAGATTTGCGCTTGTTCATAGCCCGCGATCGTTTCAAGTTCTTCTGCAAGGGCCGCCATATCAATATCGTCAACCGTATCGACACCACTTGGGCGCAATTCTGCTGTTTCGGTATCTCGCCACACCGAATACATTTCATTGAAGTTGGTAGAAAGATCGAAGCCAAGGGTTAAAGTATCGCCTCGCTCATAGCTCACTTTCGCTGAGCCCCAATCGGTGAAACGGTAGACCGCGCCCACGTTCCATGGCGTGTGTTGTGTCATGTCGACACCACCACGTACTACAGGGAAGTCTTGAGAATAATCGTTGCCATCGTATTCAAGCTTCAAAGTTAACGGCTTATAAGGGGTTTGGTATTCAAAGCCGCCATAAATTGCCGCATCGCCTTTAAACCAGCGTTCAAAGTCAACACTGCCGCCATTGCCTTTATAATCAGACGGGCGTTCACAATACTTGTCACTGGCTTTACACAATGGGTTAGTGAAATTGCCACTGGTGCCCATGTATCCCCAAGCCATGCCCAAGGTAAAATCAACAGGGCCAAAGCGTTTGGTTGCCGCGACAAATTCGCCATCGAACAAGCCAGTACCACCGAAGTCACGCACGCCTACTGACACTTCTGGTAAGTAGTACCCTTCTTCGATTAAACGCAGTTTAAAGTCGATGCCTTTATCTGTGTATTTAGTACAGCCACTGAATGAGTTTTGAGAGCAATCTTGATTGCCACCACCGCTATAAAAGAGATCTTGTACTTGTGTATAACGAATGGTGGTTTCAAGCCAAGGCATCACCTGTAGGCTGACGTTATAAAAGTAGTATTCGTTATTAAACGAGGCGCTAAAGTTGAACTCACCTTCTGGTGCCATTCGGCCTGTTGGCATTTGCATTAAGCCAACACCACCAAAGTTCATTTGCGATGTTCTGTATTCAGTGTCGTCGAATGATGATTTTTCTGCTCGAATCGAAGAGGAATCTATGGTTGTTTCGGCAAAAACGGAAGCACTGTTGGTCATTAATAAAGCACAGGTAACCGATGCACACACTGCCGATAGAGGGAATGATTTCTGTTTCAGCATTACAGGCCAACCTTATGACGTAGCAAATCGACAATATCTTGGTTCAACGTTGAGTATTCCGATGGCAAAGAGTAGAACGCCATAAATACGATGGCACCTGGTGCTAAGTAAACCGGCTGTTCGTTCCAGTATGCGTATTGAATGGTTTGTACCACGCCATCTGGCTGAACAACATAAGCCACACTTTTATCTGCAGATTCACCAATAAAGCCATTCGGTAATGCATCGAGGTAATCATTCAACGTGCCATGCTCAATCAGATTCATTGTTACCGACTCTTTCATTGCCCCCATCAACTGAATTGACGTTGGTCGTTGTGGTAAGTACAGAGAAAAGGCTTGAGTTTGGCTAGTAGATGCTCTTTTTATGGCAGTAGACGACGGCTTGTTAGTATGAGAACTTGAAACAAGCAGTGGGTTCTTATCTGATTGAGAGATAACGGCATTACGGTCTAGCTCAATAAAAACTCGATTGAGGTATTGGAAAGAGGCTAATTGTTGGCGCACTAAGTTTGCTTCTGGCTCTTCTACTGCGAAAGCTTCAAGCTGGTTCAGTACATTGCGCTTTTTGGCTTCGATAGCTTGGTTAGCTTCTTTAAATCCAGTAACTGCAGTCGCTTCAGTATTGGTTATATCAAACAGTTGAGCCGAAAGGGGGAAGTAACCAATAGTACCGTTAGCGTTAGAGCTCGCATTCGCGTTTGCGTCGTCTAATACACGAAGCAGTCGAACGTTAGTTTGATACTCAAGCGTCACACCTTGAAGAGGAAGCTCGATTGTTGTTTTAATCGACGAAGAGCGTTCAGGCGTAACAAGATCAGAAGCCGAAGAAGCGGAGCTCAAAGCAAATAAAGCGCTGATCATTAACAGAGCTCTCATCGTTAACATAGTTCTCACCAATGGCAACCGACGCCCCGTCATTTTTGATGTATGACTCATATAATTCATCATTTTAGTTCATTACCCTGTTCGTTAATTGCTTTGATAATGCTTAAGGACGGTTAACTCAAGCCTTGTCATATCAGGGCCTAAATACTGTATGGTTTTTACCACTTTGCCTTCGCTGTCGACCCAATATTCGTTGGTGATGTCTTGTTCTAATATTGGGAATTGAATTTTTTCTTGGAATTTCTTGGTATCGATAGACGCTAACGGAGTTTCAACCGTGTCATTTCCCACATACGTTCGGGTGATGTTCGCTTTGTAGCCAAATCGATAGTTGGGTTGCCAGTCGTAAACCGCTTGCCACTTTTGGGCACCGGGGTTAGCTGACACATCAAACGCAGAAGAAGAATCGGCTGACGAATTGTTTGCAGAAGAGAATGTATTTAACGGCTGGAATGCCAAACCAGAGAGGTTTTCGTAAGGAAGCAATAGCGTTTGTACAATACGTCCATTTTCAGTGACGATCATCGCTTTGTCAGAAGACATCCACTTTAACTGCTCTGCGCCCGTTTGCGGGTTTTCACCGACGTACGCTAAGACCATGAAGATCTTACCTTGGTCATTCACTTCTGCATAAATGCTGGAATAAGGTAACGTTTGAATGTATTCCTTGGATAGCTCAACATCGGAGCTTCCAAAAAAGGCTTCATCAAAAGTAGAGTTAACGTCTTGAAACTGCTGAGAACAACCAGCAAGAAAAAGACCAAGAGATATGATTAGAGGTTTAAGCATGACGAGTTCTGCTTCCTAGCAATCTGGTTGCTGATGTCCAATATGGAAAATTAATCAATTAGATATAAAAAAACCACTTTATGCTTTCACATAAAATGGTTTTAAACGCCTACTCAAAAATTATCGAGTAGTTGTTGTCGTTGTTGCACCGCTTTCGTTAGAAGCAACCGCTACTGCTGCTGCTGCCGCTACTGCTGCTGTCGCTACTGCTACTGTTGTAGCCGTACCAGTTGCAGCTGCAGATGCACCAGCGCCTGCTGCTGTACCAGTACCTGCCGCTGCTGTTTCTTCAGCTGCAAATGCAGCACCTGAGAAGCTAACTGCTAATGCAGCTGCTAGAGCCATCTTTTTCATAATGATTTCCATTAATATAAACGTTTATATGTAGAAGATGATTTTCACACCCTCAAACAGTTGCTCAGCTTAAACAACTGATTGATCATGATAGATAATAACCACAATCAAGTAAATGGATAAATCATAAGCAATACCTTATAAAGCATTATATCAGAGAGACCTAGTACACAAACCTGTAAAAGTTGGTGATGTAACCAATAGATTTAAGCATCACCATTCACACTCGACCTCCCCCTTTGACCTAATACCGTTTGAATGATGCGAAGAGGTCAGTCTAGTAGCTTTTTTAATTGAGGGAAACCTCCCTAACGTAAGCGTGTCATGAACAC
>NZ_JBFRTU010000125.1:0-257 GCF_041474275.1 Vibrio sp. 10N.222.52.B7
AATTGATAGCCCACGACCTACTCTCCCAGCCTCTCCAGAGCACCCAGATATGGACTTTGATGATACACCTCGTTGGTCTCCAGATTTCGGTGAAGACCGTCCTGAAATGGAAGAGCGTGACCTGACAGTTAAGATCATTAACGGCGAAATCCACATTATCGACGAAAACACCAGTGAGTGGGTAGGTACTGTACAACGCAAGGATGGTGAGATCATTTTCCGTGGCAACGGAGACTTCGAAAAAACTCTAGTAAAAG
>NZ_JBFRTU010000126.1:0-418 GCF_041474275.1 Vibrio sp. 10N.222.52.B7
GTGAAATCCAAATCGAAATTTATGGTAACTGGACAATGGACGATGCTCAATCTTGGGTCGACTTAGGTATTTCACAAGCGATTTACCACCGTTCTCGTGACGCTGAATTAGCCGGTGTGGGTTGGACAGAAGAAGATCTCGTGAAGATGCGTGCCTTGTCTGAAATGGGCATCGAGCTTTCTATCACGGGCGGTATCGTGCCTGAAGACCTTTACCTATTTGAAGGCATTAAAGCGAAAACCTTTATCGCAGGTCGAGCACTTGCAGGTGACAAAGGTAAAGAAACAGCAGAAGCACTAAAAGCTCAGATCGATCGTTACTGGAACTAGGAGGCGTTATGTATCAAAACCTGTTACGCCACCGTGTAGGGCTTTATGAAAAGGCCCTACCTAACGAACTCAGCTGGGAAGATAAACTT
>NZ_JBFRTU010000127.1:0-246 GCF_041474275.1 Vibrio sp. 10N.222.52.B7
GCTTTGAAGAATGCAGATAATGCAAGAGTTGTAGCTGAAGGGTTACAAGAGCAAGGTTACCCTGCTTATACGAAAAAAGAAAAAACATTTACGCGAGTGATTGTTGGTCCTGATGTCTCTAAATCCAAACTTGAGCGACAAATTAAGGAATTAGAAAAAATTACGGGTTTAAAAGGCCAGTTGCTTAAATTTAAACCGTTAAACCCATAGGAAAACGTTTGCGTCAGCATTTTTTATGTTAAAATG
>NZ_JBFRTU010000128.1:0-454 GCF_041474275.1 Vibrio sp. 10N.222.52.B7
CCAGAAGAACGCAGCATTGCAGGCATAGATGCATCCACAATGATATCGCTTGGTACGTGTAGGTTAGTAATGCCACGGTCCGAATCAACCATCGCTAGTGGTGGCTGAGTCTCGTATACCGCTTGCAGGTCAGCTTCGATTGCTTCTTTCTGCTCTTGAGGAAGCGCATCAATCTTCGCGTAGACATCACCGATGCCGTTATTTACATCAACGCCTAGCTCTTCAAACAGCTGACCGTGTTTAGCAAATACGTCTTTGTAGTAAACCTTAACCGCGTGACCAAAGATCACTGGGTCAGATACTTTCATCATCGTCGCTTTCAAGTGAAGAGAAAGCAGTACACCTTGCTCTTTAGCCGATGCGATTTCTTTTTCGAAGAATGCAACCAAAGCGGCCTTATTCATCACTGACGCATCAATGATCTCTTTATCTTGCAGTGCAAAAGCTGGCTTCA
>NZ_JBFRTU010000129.1:0-1134 GCF_041474275.1 Vibrio sp. 10N.222.52.B7
ACAAGTTTTTAGCCGCAAGGAAATTCCCTTGCGCTTGAGCGGGCAAAGGATAGAAAACGGAGGGCGAGGTATTTACCGCTAGAACGCTAAATGAAATGCTCATTAACATGAACATTTTGAAGATAATTCGATACAACTCTTAATCCTGAACAGCAACAACACATGAAATTTTGGGTACCACAACGTCTTATCGTTGCTAAACCAAAAACTGAGTTTTTTTGTGCTTATTATTATCTTTCCATTTTAGCGGAAATTAGAAAAGGAGAAAGGAGGTTTGTTATTTGTTAGGAGGTTTTATCTTAGCGGTCACGAAAATGCCGCAAAAAGCGGCATGATTCATAAATTAACGAGAGCAAAGTAGAGTAAAGAATACTCGTTTATGACTTACTTCTCGTCTAAGCAACTTGTATAGCTATCTGTAAGTTGCTGAAGAAAATCGAAATAGCTTCCACTCTTCACTTCAACTGTTGAACCGATAGGGTCAAGCTGACCTTGTTTTGCGTTACTTCCGCGCGTCACTGATTCAATCACAGCAGGAGTGAATTGAGGCTCAGAAAACACACATTGAACGTTTTCACGTACTATCGTTTTCTTAATAGCGATCAGGCTTTTTGCACCCGGCTTACGCTCTGGGCTCACCGTAAAGTGACCTAAGTTATTTAGCTCAAACTCTTGCTCAAAGTAACCATACGCGTCATGAAAAACGTAGTAACCTTTGTCTTTCACGGGTGCAAGTTGCTCTCGAATAGACTGTTGCTTCTCTTTCAATGCAATCAGGAATGAATCGAGATTCTCTTGGTACGCCATTGCGTTGTCTGGATCAGATTCAATCAACTTAGCTGAGATGTATTTTGCAGCTACTTCAACTTGCTCGATACCTAACCAAAAATGCGGGTCATGGCTACCGTGGTGGTGCCCTTCATGTGCATCGTGGTCATGCTCTTCGTGTCCGAACTCTCGCAAGTTGATTCCGGGAATATCACTGATCTTGATAACATTTTCTTTTGAACCAATCACCTTAGTCAGAAAGGCTTCTAGGTCAGGGCCGAACCAGATGACCATATCGGCACTATGAACTTTTTTGACATCCGATGGCTTAAGCGCATAATCATGCGGCGAAGCATTGCTGTTCAT
>NZ_JBFRTU010000130.1:0-2280 GCF_041474275.1 Vibrio sp. 10N.222.52.B7
TATTTTAGGACGAGACAGTTATAGCAAGTCTTGAGCTTTTGCTAAAACACTGAGTTTTGGGAATATATTTTGGCAGCTGTGCTGGTGGTTCATCGGGTTCATATCTGCAATCGCATCTTCGACAATCACCACGTTATAACCCAGTTCAAATGCTTGTCTAGCCGTTGATTCGACCCCAATACTTGTTGCTACCCCGGTCAGATAAATATCCGTAATACCTTGCTCACAAAGCTGCTTCTGCAAATCTGTGTTGGTAAATGCACCCCAGGAATATTTGGTTAGATAGCGATAATTAGGGTTTAGGCGCAGGCTTTCGATGACCTCTCCCCATACGATCTTTGATGCGTCAGGCTGAGCCGCTTTATTTTGCAGTTCCGTTCGGCCTTGTGGACGACCGGCTACATTAACAATAATTACGGGTAAATCAGCATCATCAAATGCATCGCAGAGAGCAAGGCTGTTCTCTATGATCGGTCGGGACACGGTTTCCGGTAATTGATCAACGATACCTTGTTGCAGGTCGATAACGACAAGCGCAGAGCATTTACTCATTTTCATTACTTTATGCCTTAGTGGTCTTTGTGTGAGGTTATAGTGGTTAACTTTTACGGTGTATTAAACGGGTGTAAAAGCGGATGAAAGCCAGTGCAACCATCATATAAATGAGTAGGTTCAAAGGGGTAGTGACGTCATAAACAGGCACAAGTTGCGTTGCGCTCATGGTAATCATTACTAATAGGTTGCCCCCGAGAACTCGATAGACCATCCACTGATTACCAGCGAACAGGCGATACACCGTAAAGACATTAACAAAGTAAAATGCCATTAATTGCCATACTTCGGTCATCGAAGGTAACAGCAGAACATACTGAATGAGGAACAGTGACCCAAAGGCTAAGTAGCCAATGGTCCAGTGCTTTATCATTTGCCTAGGCATGTTGCTTAATATCAAGGCGCAAATGGCACTGTTAATGATGAACAGACTTCCCGATGATATTGGTAGATATATCCAGACTAGAATTGCTGAGATGAAGCTCATTGTGCCGACTAACGTATTGCTTAATCGTTGCTGGCTGTTGTCAAGTAATCGGGCAAATAAGCGCTTTTTCTTAAAGTTACCCTGGTAGAATTGTTTGACTGTCTCTGGAAAAGGGGGCTTGTAATCGACATTAACCGATGATGCTTCAATAAAAGCCATAGCCTGGTTAAGTATCGAAAAATCATTGTGATCAACCCCTTGATCATGGGCGTTTTGCAGTAACTGTTTGGCAACCCAGATTGCTTGAGTTTGCTGTTGATGCTTCCACTGCTTTCTGGCAGGCATACGGCCATGCAAATCGGGCAGGCGCATCAGATCGTTCAGCGCTTTGAAGGTCGGGCTTTCAATATTTAACTCGCAGCTCGTGTGTAACTGGAAACGCTGCGCTGAGTCATTGTAAGCGAGTGAATGAATGAGGGTAGACATCGCCTCTAAAACAACACTGACTTCGTTGTTAAAGCGTGTGTCATCATCCTCAGGCCAAACCACGCTATAGATGGTCGTATAGACCACGAAGCCAAGCAGGGTTTCTTGCAGCCTTAGTACCGCAATATTAAATGTAGCTACACCATCAAAGCTGCCAGATATTGCCAGCAGGATGCAGACAATAAATGCCGTAATGTAAGCATAGCCGATGACCGGATCGGAACCCATGTATATACAAATTGCGAGTAACAGTGCGATGTTTGCTAAAAAATAATATCGATCTTGCCCAAAAACAGCGATTAACCAAAGCCCGACAAACGCGCCACAAAGCGTCCCCAACAATCTGAGAATGCCTTTTTTCTTGCCAGCAGTAATAGTATCAGTGATGGCCAATATATTGACCACGATAGCCGCCCAGTAAGGCTTCTCAAGGTTAAAATACAACGCAAGGTAGATAGCTAAACAAAATGCTAGGGCAACCTTTATGGCATTCTTGGCTGGAGTGCTCAGTGACTTTATAATGAGTAGCATAGTGGGGTTTAGCGGCAGAGGGATCGAATACGAGGATATTGCCTGATCTTTTGGTCAGCCTAAACTCTAGTTTGAAGGCCTTGATCCATCAAATATAGCAACTCTATTGCATCGTTTAACATTCAGGGGAAGGGGGGCGATCAGTCACTCTACTTATACGATATTGTTCGATGCTGATAATGATCGATAGATCTTCTAATAGTTAATAGCGATAGAACATCAGGTTTATCGTTCTTCTAAGCTGGCTAGTTGTTCCGATTATTTTAGGTTCATCGCGGCTTTCC
>NZ_JBFRTU010000131.1:0-240 GCF_041474275.1 Vibrio sp. 10N.222.52.B7
ATTATCGCTTTGTGTCAACCAATCAAAGCTTCTCGATTGCGGAGCCTTGGTATCTGACCAATTGGGCTGCAGCAAGCTCTCTGATATTACTGATTGGCGTTGTGACTATCTTAGTCTTTTGGCGTTCGCGTTATGTCACTTTTGCCAACCGGCACTTAAAAGCGCAAGTTGCACTGAAGACAGACCAATTGAGGCACCAAAGCCGGATATTACTCGCCACTAATCAACAGCTTAAAAAGC
>NZ_JBFRTU010000132.1:0-3536 GCF_041474275.1 Vibrio sp. 10N.222.52.B7
AGGTTCATGGGGCGTTTACTCCCTAACTCGCCAAACTAGGTGTCGCAATTTAGTTAGGACGCTCCCCCCCCTCACACAATTCTATGTTTAGAGGGTAGTATGTAAGATAAATACAAATGACTAGTGTATAGACACTAGCTATTGGAATGAATGTTAGTCTTCTTTTCTAAATACAAATCGTAGTAGAACTATCACGGCACCTAATATGCCTCCGAACAAAGTCATCAGAACGACAATCACAGCGCGTTTGGGCTTGTCTCGAGTAATCGGTTGCTCTACATTTTCCAAGAAGCGGAAAGTTTGAAAATCAACAGTTCGGTTGATTTCAAGGTTATTCAACATATCTAACTTTGCATCAATTTGCTGAAGACGAGGCTCTATAACACTCAAATTTTTAACAGATTCTAAAGCTTTAACTTTTGCATCTAAACCCTTAGAACCTAGATCAATATTAAACAGTTCCTTTTCATTACCTGTCTGGATTGGTCTATCTACGCCTGCAGACTTAGCAATTTTGGCAGCATATTTTGCTCGTTCAGTTTCGACTGATAGTTTATTCGTGGCCTGATTTTCTAAGATTCTTTTTTGTTGCACCAATTCATTTCGTTTGCCGTTCACTACAGCCTTTAAGTTATTAAATGCATCGTCATGAACCTTTGACTCTGTGGCCAAAATATACGCACTCAACAGGTCGAAGCTGCTTTCCTTAGTCATAGTTTGAAAGCTAACAATGTATGGTGAATTATGATCCTTTTTATCAACTTTAGAAGCTGATACTCTATTAAACCAATGAGCATATAAGGCTCTAACCTCCTCAACGCTCATATCAGTATCACCAACCACCAAAGAGCTTTTAAACTCCTGGAATTCAGAGCTATTATCTAAAAAATCTCTCTTATTATTAGTTGAATTAAAGGCATTCACAAATCGTTGGAACAACACCGTAGAGTCAACCAATCTATCTAGCTCTTTGCTAACAAGAACTGTTCCATCTTCTTGATATATATTAAAAACAGGTTGAAATTGCTTCACCTGCTGCTGATATTCAGCTAAGTTTTGAGGCTGGGCTTTTGTAATTTTAGCATTAGAAGACCACCACTCTTGAGCTGACAAAGCAAATACGATACTACTAGCAGTAAACAAAATAGTGACCAAAATTATAATTAGTTTACCATCCCATAGCGCTTTAAAAAGATCTCGCAGATCAAATTCATCATTTACACTATACATTGGCGGGTTTTCTGGGGAGTATGGTTGTGGTTGGTTATGCTGCTTCACTATAGTTCTCTCAAAACATCAAAATTAATTACTCCAAATGCTATCACACCGTATGGTGTTAGTATCGTATGATTTGTAAACTTTTGAAAGTGGTATTAAGACCACTAACTATTCATCGCACTCAAGCCACTCCTTAGCTCTATCGACATAGTACGTGAAAGTTAGCACGGATTCTTACTACTCAACACCGCCCTCCCCTTTTTCGCCTTGTTCCATTAATAATTGCATGAACTTGGTATTTTGCATTCTCTTCACCATCTTCACCTATTACTGGACTTTGTTTCTTTCTTGACGATTTTTCAGCCCACATGGAATTGAAAACCATCTTAGGATAGTTGCCTTACGGTAGCAGCGCCGACTTTACTCAGCCAGAATCAAGGCTTCGATTTTAAATTCAAGAGCTGTTTGAGTCACTTTGCTTAGTCATATTGTCCTGTTCATGAGTAGTTGTACACATTAACACCGCACACCAAACTACTAGAGCAGATAACAAAAAGTTCGCTGCCAGAATAAGTGGATGTGCAAAAGACGTCATTTCAAGAAAGAGACATCCCTACTAGCTTTAAGTCATCTGACACGAAAGAAAACCCACATATAATTGAGAAAAATCACGTAGATCATTACTCCTTCTTTAAACTCAATAGCAAATACACTAAAATACCCCCAAATACTCTATTAGGCTAAACTGTGCTCATCTCATTTATTGACCTCTCTTTCCTGTTTTTGTTTTCTCTCGCAACCACTTTTACGCTTCGTAAATTTGCAAAAAAAATAGGATTAGTTGACAAGCCAAATGCTCGTAAACTACATAATGGAGCAGTTCCCTTAGTCGGCGGAGTATCGATTTGTATTTCTATCCTCTACTTCTTGTTCAATAACCCCGAAATTTTCCCAAATGCAGAACTCTACGCCTCGTGCGTGCTTATACTTGTTGGTATTGGTGTTTTGGATGACAAATACGACATCAGCTTCAAACTACGTTTTGCAGTTCAAGCGGGTCTATCCATCATCATGATGGTCGTTGGTGGCATTGAGCTTAATACCATAGGGGATGTATTCGGTAGCGGCGATGTAATCACCTTGGGTTGGTTTGGGTACCTTGTTACCATTCTTGCTGTAGTTGGTGCTATTAATGCTTTCAACATGGTCGACGGAATTGATGGCCTACTCGGAGGACTGTCCATAGTCACCTTTGGTGGTCTAGGCATTATGCTTAGCTTTGATGGACAGACAAATTTAGCTTACATTTGTATGGTATTAGTCGTTGCAATTATTCCATATATATTGCTCAACCTTGGTGCATTTGGTCGAAAAAGAAAAGTGTTTATGGGAGACGCAGGAAGCATGTTGATTGGCTTTACTGTAATCTGGTTACTTCTGCTTTCTAGTCAAAACGGAAGCACACCACCGCTACGTCCAGTGACTGCATTATGGCTAATAGCGGTTCCCCTCATGGATATGGCGGCAATTATGATTCGCAGAGTAAGAAGAGGCGACTCTCCTTTTAAACCAGATCGTGAACATCTACATCACATATTCCAGCGCATGGGGTTGAGCTCAACACAAACGCTTATCGTTATTTGTAGCATTGCTACTCTCTATGCTGTAATAGGTATTTCAGCTGAAATGCTTAACATTCCAGAGTATATGATGTTCTATGCCTTTATCATCTGCTTTGCAATTTATCTTGTGGTATTAAGTAACATTTGGAAAATCACTTCCTATATTAGAAAATTATTCCTAAATAAAAAAATCCAGTAGCGAAATAAATCTGACATGTGAATATCTTAGTAAGAGATAGGGGTAGTTGTATTAGTCTACAATAATTCAGGGGTAGAGTGATTCACCACTCGACTTATCAACATCAATATTTAATTAATAAGCTCAGTTATGCATCTATCTTTCAGGTTCTAGAGTATCTAGAAACTAATTCTCGATACAGTTTTTATCAAGGCGAGCTAACCATACCTTATAGGTATACATCTTACCCATAATATTGATACCACTTTTAACCTGCTGGCAGAAAACACGTTGACACTTCGATTTTTCACTCTAAAGACTTAATTTAAAGCAATATTGTCGGAGCCTACCAACTGCTTCAGAAATGCTTAGACTATTAGTACCAATTAGGAACGTAAAGAAAAAGTAAATTTCATTATATCGCCGATGAAATTTTTAGTAAGCATACCCTAACCTTTGAAAGTGTTCCCTGAAAAACCTAGTATACCCATGCTCCCCCCAGGGCAAGATTACGAAGC
>NZ_JBFRTU010000133.1:0-5753 GCF_041474275.1 Vibrio sp. 10N.222.52.B7
TTTAAATTGTTAAAGAGCGCTAGCGTTTTGTGATTCACATCTCAATCGCTAGGGGTGCGTACTATACCTGCACCACTTTGAGAGTCAAGGGTTATTTTCAAACTCTTTTTCTCTACCGATTTCGCTGTGTGACTTTCGTCTCACTCCGTGTCGGTGAGGCGGCATTATAGAGAGATTGAGATGGAGCACAAGGGCTTTTTGAAATAAAAGTTTTGTTCGCCTAAAAAGCCACCAGATCCGCATTTTTCGAATAAAAACTAAACATTTGAGACGTATCACAGCAATACATTGGAAAAATGGAAGCCATGAACGTAAGATTCATGTGTCTATTTTGTTAATGGTAGATGCGTCTATTTCGTTTATTAATATGTAGTATTCCGATATGAACTCAAAAAAATCGATGTTGTTAATTGTCGCACTGGCTGTATTAGGCGGCATTGTTTTCTCTCAGGTAGATATATCGCCTGCAATTACCTTTATCCTTGGTGTCTTGGCTTCCGCTTTTGTTGTTAACTTTTCAAGCACCAACTCAAAATCAGATTCAGAACCTAAGGCTTCAACCAAAACACTTTATGTGGGTAACCTTCCATACAAAGCGAACGAATCACATGTACGTGAATTATTCTCAGAGCATGGTGAAGTATTTGCAGTACGTTTAATGAAAGACAAACGTACTGGTAAAAGAAGAGGCTTTGGATTTGTTGTTATGGCAAGTAATGATGTGAATCATGCAATCTCTGCACTTAACGATAAAGATTACATGCAACGCACTTTAAAAGTACGTGTTGCAAATGATCCTAAACATCCTGAAGCGGACGAATCTGAACTGAGCTAAACCCTAACTGCTTTAACATACTATTTAGTGCACTTTCTTTTTTAGGAAGTGCACTACAAAAAACTTCACGTACTTCCCCTTCTTTATTAACGCTTTCTAAACCCAACAAATCTTGAACCCGCTTAGCTATCGCTTTACCAGAATCTATCAGCACTACACTTTCACCTAGTACTTGTTGAATCTCTGATTTGATCAATGGGAAATGAGTACATCCTAATACAGCCACATCAATTGTGTTGATCATCGGCTGAAGGATTTGCTGTAACTCTTCAAGGCTAATCTCCTCGCCTCTGAGTTTATCTTCGGCCATATCCACCAGCCGAGTAGAACCCAACAGCTCTACTCTTTTATTACTCGAGAAGTTTTTGATGAGCTCGTGTGTGTATTCACGAGTAATCGTCGCGGGAGTCGCAATAAGGCCAACCGCTTTATTAGCCAGTAACGAAGCAGGTTTGATTGCCGGGACTACGCCGACAATAGGGATAAGGTTATTAGCGCGAAGTGTCGGCAGGACTATCGTACTGGCCGTATTACAAGCTATCACCACGATATCAATAGCGTGACTCGCCACAAAACTGGCGACGATACTTTGGACTCGCTGAATGAGGACTTGCTGATCGAGCTCACCATAAGGGTAAGCCTCGTTATCGAATACATAGATATAGTTGTGATTGGGTAGTAACTGGCTTATCTCTTTATATACAGAGAGGCCGCCAACTCCAGAATCAAAGACCAATATGTTTTTTTGTATGCTTTTCGACACAACCATTACCTGTAAGAAGTTCCGCAGCAATGATACCCCTTCACTTAGTTTTCGCCAATCATCACTCTATATAATGCAAGCTCGGTAGCGTTGATGCCCAAAGCGCTCACCCTGCTCTACATTTTCTAGCTCTATCTTGAGCTTACCTTTAAAGCATGGCGCTGACGTTACTAAGGTATGGAACTCACCATCTTCTCCACATGGGTCGACGTGACTTGGCAAACTGTCTATTAGTTCAGGCGTGTATTCTTTCCCGCAATAGCTCATGTCTAATGCATCGCTATCAACTGTGACGAGAAAGGTTTCGATTCCTCTATTTATGATTTCTTGAGCCAGAGTTTGGCTACTCTCTCCTAGTAGAGGAAATACACACTCCCAGCCCGCAGGTTCTATATAACTTCTTCGGTAATCAGCAATACCATTGCAAAACATATCGCCGAATGCCACGGCATCAATAGATAAACCCGATCCTTTAAGCGCCGTAACAATCGTACTTTGATAGATCTCGTTACTTGGGAACACCTCCGGCAGCTCAATCGTTATTAGAGGCAAACCGATCAATGTAGCCTGCATTCCGACAACCTCGATTGGCGTGACTTGGAAAGGGACCTCATCTCCAACATACGTAGTATAGAGAGCAACAACTTCATACTCGGTGCTTTCAAGTAGACGTTCTAGGGTTAATGTAGAGTCTTTGCCTGACGACCAACTTATGACGACTTTCTTTTTCATTGATATACCCAATAAGAAAAAACCGCCCGAAGGCGGTTTAGGTGATAATTAGAATTGGTAAGTAGCATTCACGTAATATGTACGCTCTGGTGATGGGTATCCACCAGCAGTCTCGTACTCTTCGTCAGTTAAGTTATCCACTCGACCATTTAAAGTAAGGTTTTCATTCGCATAGTAGTTCACTGAAACATCAAACAAGCTATACGCTGCGAGATCTTCAGAGAAGTCCGGTCTCTCACCTACATATTGGAAACCTAATGAAACATCCACATCATCGAAACTAGCCACTGCATTATACTTGTAAATCTTCTTAGCTCGGCGTATCAGTTGCTCACCAGATTGATCTTCTGGGTCTTGGAAATTAGCGCTCACTTGGTGGTTAATAAAGCTAGTATCAAACCCAACGACCATTTCCACACCACGTAATTGGCTTTCGCCATCGGTATTGTAGTACTTACTTGTCGCGTAGTTGTAATCAATTAAGTCTTCGACGTTCGTGTCATAGCCAGTAATCGACCAATCAACATCCTTGATTAAGCCACCAAAAGTCAGTTCAAATGAATCTGCCTTTTCAGCTTCTAACTGTGCATTACCGTAGTAGCTATATAGTTGATACAAGTTAGGTGCTTTGAAGGATGTGCCATAAGCTGCTTTTACAACAAGCCACTCAGCATAACGATAGCCTAACCCTGTGTTGTAAGTAGTTTCTGTACCAAACTGCTCATTGTCATCAACACGAAGACTCAGTTCTCCGAACACTTTATCCGCATCTGCGTTTAATGCAGCGAAGTACGCAACATTCGTTCTGTCGTATTCAGTATTCGAAGGCTTAACAATATAAGCCTCATCACGCCAATCTACACCACCACTAAGAGTCAGTGACGACGTTAGTTTGTATGAATTCACCCATTGAACATTTAGCTGTTCAAGCTCATCAGATGTTGCTGACGCTGAGTTCTTGCCTAAAGACTGTTCGTAGTTCCAGTTATCTTGATTCTGATAGTTAACTAAGAAATCAGACTTAAGTTCACTGCCACTATATTTAACACCAGTAGCAAAGGTCGAATTTTGAACTTCAGCTTCTTTGTAAGAATGGTCTGTACCAAATGAACCATCGTACTGAGAAATGGTTTCAAACATACGGAAATTCGCGAAGCCACTCCATTGCTGATCAAAATTATGAACATAACCAATTAGAGCATTGCGTGATTCAAAACCATGGCGATCACCATCATTAACACCTGGTAATGGATGAACGTTGTATCCCTCATCGGAATCGTAACCAACAGATACGTTCAAGTGACCATTTTCACCGACCTTAGTACCACTAACAAAGCTCAGCTCTTGGTAATCTAAGCTTCCTAAACCTGCACTAACTGCCGTTTTTTCATTGTCAGAGTTTGCAACAGTAATAATGTTGATAACACCGCCGATAGCTTCTGAGCCATACATAGCGGCACGAGCTCCTCGAACGTATTCCACTCGGTCAACGAATGTAATTGGTAACTGGCTAAAATCGACACCACCCTTTGCAGCTCGCGCAAAACGAATACCATCAATGAGAACAAGCACTTGATCAGAGTTAGCACCACGAACAAAGATCGAAGCTTGCTGTCCTCGGCCTCCATTTTGTGAAACCTGAATACCCGTCAATCGTCTAAACACATCTGTTAGAGACTTAGCTTGAATTCGATCGATATCTTGGCGTGTTACTACTTCAACTTGAGCGACAACACTTTCCGTGCTTTGCTCAAAACGGTTAGCCGTAACCACCATGGTTTCGTCGGCAGATGCTTGTTGGGCGTGTAAATTGGAGATAGGTGAAAGCAGCGATGCTACAGCAACCGCTAAAAGGGATTTGTTCATGTTGTGATCCTAAATCGCGTAAAGTCCTACCAAACCACATCTTATGACTTGGCCGCTGGCAGGTATTCGGACTCAAGAGCACAACCCTTACGGTTACCTAATATTCGACTTCCCACAAAAAGCTATTTGCAGTGTCTTATGAATACTCGTTCTCTTTTACCGCTGCGCGTCAGTTCTGGATTTACACCAGATTCCCTCTTCAGCCATCTATACATCTAAATGACACCAGCTTGCCGAAGATAGTATTGACCTATGAATCATTTGTCTAGTCTAAGATAGTTATAAGCTATAGTTTTCATGGTCGATTTACATTGAATGGCTCTCAACACTGGACAAGCGCCTGTGATTGAATAAAATCTGCGCTCTTGATTTAAAAGCACGACAGCAAAAGGCATAACAATGGCGAATTTAGATGTAAACCCGCAACGCTACCAAGAACAACTGGCAGAAAAGACAGAGCGTCTTACAGAAATGTTCTCAGAATATGATGTGCCTGAACTGGAAGTGTATGAATCTCCAGAACAACACTACCGCATGCGTGCTGAGTTCCGCGTGTGGCATGAAGGTGACGATATGTATTACGTCATGTTCAATCAAGAGACTAAAGAAAAATACCGCGTAGACCAGTTCCCTGCAGCTAGCCGTCTTATCAATGACCTAATGCCTCTATTAACAGATGCAATGAAGGACAACCACTCTCTGCGCCACAAGCTATTCCAAGTAGACTTCCTTTCTACGTTAAGCGGCGAAATTTTGGTGTCATTGCTTTACCACCGTCAATTAGGTGAACAGTGGATTCAAGATGCTAAAGCACTTAAGCAGCAATTAAACGATGAAGGTTTTAACCTAAACCTGATTGGCCGTGCGCGTAAGATGAAAATCGTACTGGACCGCGACTACGTAATTGAAAAGCTAGATGTGAATGGTGATAGCTACATCTACCAACAAGTAGAGAACAGCTTTACTCAACCCAACGGCAAAGTGGCAGAGAAAATGTTGGAATGGGCTGTCGATTGTACTCAAGACAGCAAAGGCGACTTACTTGAGCTTTACTGTGGTAACGGTAACTTCTCATTAGCGCTAGCACAAAACTTCGAGCGTGTACTGGCAACTGAACTGGCGAAACCGTCAGTAGAATCTGCGCAATACAACATCGCTGCGAACAACATTGAAAATGTTCAGATCATCCGTATGTCTGCAGAAGATTTTACTGTAGCAATGGAAGGCAAGCGTGAGTTCCGTCGTCTACAGCAAGCGAACATCGATCTTAAGAGCTACAACTGCAACACTATCTTTGTTGATCCACCGCGTTCAGGTATGGATGTTGATACTTGTAAGATGGTTCAAGGCTACGAGCGTATCATGTACATCTCTTGTAACCCTGAAACATTGAAAGAGAACCTAGACATCCTAAGCGAAACGCACGACATCACTCGTTTTGCTCTGTTTGACCAGTTCCCTTACACGCACCACATGGAAGCTGGCGTATTCCTAGAGCGTAAAGCGTAAGTATCGCTTTCAGGTCTAAGCCAAACAGCAGATACAAAAAAACGAGCC
>NZ_JBFRTU010000134.1:0-34406 GCF_041474275.1 Vibrio sp. 10N.222.52.B7
TGGCTCTGGCTCTGGCTCTTCAGATTGTGATTCGTCGCTCGACTCGTCAACAAAAAAATCGTCAGATTCAAAGCTTTCATCGCCTAATAACGCAGTAAAGTAATCATCCAGTGCTTGTTCACTAGAGAGACTTGGCTGCGCCATTGTTGATTCTTTATTCGCGCTCATTTATCGCCAACCTTTCGAGATAAATAAGCAACTGTTTATAAGCAAATACACCACGGCTACCCGATGCAAAATGAGATGCTGGTAAGCGTTTTAGGCTCGCGTCTCGAAACTTGGTATCAATCGGCACAGCAGACGTCCAAACTTGGTTTGGGTAATCATCTTTGAGCTGCGTTAATGTTTGCAGTGAGGCTTTGGTTCGCTTGTCGTACATCGTTGGGACAATCGTAACCTTAAACGGTGTTTTGCGAGACTTCTGCATGATGGTCAAAGTGCGAATCATGCGCTCTAAGCCCTTCATCGCCAAAAACTCAGTCTGTACCGGAATCAATATACGATCGCTAGCAGCCAATGCATTGACCATCATCACACCCAGAATTGGCGGGCAATCGATCAATACATAGTCATAGTCGTCTTTCAAAGCGGCTAAAGCACGCTTCAAGATCAACCCCATGCCGCTTCGATTTCCCATTACACGGTCTAATGTCGCCAAAGACATGTGCGCAGGGATAATATCGATACCTTCGACTTCTGTTTGTAAAAGCAAAGGTCTTACCGTCTGCACGTTAAACTCACGCAACTGGAACAGATCAAACAGGCTCGATTCCACCGTATCTGAATCGTAACCCAGATAGGTGGTCAGTGATGCATGTGGGTCAGTATCAACCAACAGAACACGGTGCCCCTTCAACGCAAGTAAACCTGCTAGAGTCACGGTCGTGGTCGTTTTACCAACACCACCTTTTTGGTTTGCAACACTCCAAACAATCATTTCGATTTACCTAAGCTAACCCAACTTCAACCAAGATCCTTTCCGCGATGCGGTCTAGAGGGAGGTCTTCAGTAGAAATGCCAGCTTTTGCTACAGCTTGAGGCATACCATATACAACACAACTATCTTCGTCTTGTGCCCAAATCGTCGAGCCCGCAGTTTTCAACATACGCGAACCTTCTCGACCATCTGCGCCCATACCGGTCAGTATCATAGACAAAACTTTGTCGCCGTAGATCTTCGCTGCAGAGCCAAATGTGACATCCACACAAGGCTTGTAGTTCATGCGGTCGCCGCCATCGATAATTCGTAGACGTGCAGACCCTGCGCGGCCATCCACCATCATCTGTTTACCACCCGGAGCAAGATACGCCACGCCAGGTTTTAACACATCACCGTCTTGCGCTTCGCGAACTTCAATCTTACACAAGGTGTTCAATCGGCTCGCAAAAGCAGCAGTGAATGTTGCTGGCATATGCTGAACTAACACAATTGGGTGTGGATAGTTAGCAGGGATGCGAGTCAAAATCTTCTGTAGAGCAACAGGGCCGCCAGTCGACGTACCAATTGCTGTTAATTGATACTTCTTACCTGACGCTCTGAATTTCGCCGTAGATGCAACCGCAGGCTTCGCTGTCGAAGTCGAAGCTGCTGTTGAAATCGGCTGGCGCAATGGCGTAGCTGTTGAAGTCGTTGCTGTCGCTCTCGGCGTAATAGGAGCACGGCGCATAAACGCACGCTTTGCTGCAATCTGAATCACACGCTGTTGAAGCAATGCAACTGCATCGTCGCGGTTACGTGCAATATCTTCAAACTTCTTAGGCAAGAAGTCGAGAGCACCTGCATCTAACGCATCTAACGTTGCTCTCGCTCCATCATGCGTTAACGATGAAAACATCAAAATAGGCGTTGGAGACGCGGCCATGATTTCACGAACGGCAGTGATACCGTCCATGACAGGCATTTCAATGTCCATAGTGATTACGTCAGGTCTTAGCTGTTTCGCTTTCTCAACGGCTTCTTTACCGTTTACTGCAACATCAATGACTTCTAGGCGAGCCTCTGAGTTGATGATCTCGCTAACGCGACGACGAAAAAAACTCGAATCATCAACGACTAATACTTTAATCGCCATATTTATCCTTAAATTAAATTCTTGACGCTGCTGCGTACTGCTTCAACAAGTCCGGCACATCTAGAATCAATGCAATGTGTCCGTCACTTGTAATTGTCGCGCCTGCCATTCCTGGCGTGCCTTGCAGAAGCTTATCAAGCGGCTTGATGACTACTTCTTCTTGACCGATCAGCGTATCGACAACAAAACCAACACGTTGGCTACCAAGTTGCACGATAACAACATGGCCGTGTCCTTTGCGCAGTTCAACAATACCCGCTTTAGGTGCAAGCCAGTTTTGCAAGTAGAACAACGGAATAGACTTATCGCGAACGATGATCGTCAGCTGACCATCAACCACGTTTGTGCGGCTTAAATCTAGGTGGAAAATCTCGTTAACCGATGCCAATGGCAATGCAAATGGGTGACCTGCAACACCGACCATCAAGGTTGGTAGAATCGCTAGGGTTAGTGGAACCTTGATGGTGATCTTGGTGCCCTGTCCCATTTCTGAATCAATATCAATAGAGCCGTTCAGTGTGTTGATCGCTGTTTTCACAACGTCCATACCCACACCACGACCAGAGATATCCGAGATCTGCTCTTTGCTTGAGAAGCCAGGAGCAAAAATCAGGTTAAAACACTCTTTATTTGATAAGCGAGACGCTGCATCTTCATCCATCAGGCCACGTTTAACCGCGATAGCACGAAGCTTATCAGGGTCCATACCGCCACCGTCATCAACGATAGCCAGTTCAATGTGGTCACCTTCTTGAGAGGCAGACAGAATCACTTTACCCGTTTGTGATTTACCCGCAGCAACACGGTCGTTTGGCATTTCAATACCATGATCGACAGAGTTTCTCACCAAGTGAATCAGGGGATCAGCAAGTGCTTCTACTAAGTTTTTATCAAGGTCCGTTTCTTCGCCACGCATTTCAAGAACGATGTCTTTCTTCAAGCTACGAGCAAGGTCACGGACAACTCGTGGGAAGCGACCAAATACTTTCTTGATCGGCTGCATACGAGTCTTCATTACCGCACCTTGAAGGTCTGCAGTAACAACATCTAAGTTAGAGACAGCTTTCGACATTTCTTCGTCGTTGCTGTTGAGGCCTAGGCTGACTAGTCGGTTACGCACCAATACCAGTTCACCCACCATGTTCATGATGGTGTCCAGTGTTGATGTATCAACACGAACTGTCGCTTCAGCTTGTTGCTTCTTAGCCGGCACTTTAACTTCAGCTTTTGCTGGAGCGCTCGGTTTTGGCTCAGCTTTAACGGCAACTGGCGCAGCAGGTTTAGGCGCAGCTTGAGGTGCTACTGCCTTAACTTCTGCTGGCTTAGTCGCGGCATCCAATTCTTCAATCGAAGGTCCATTACCTGAGCCATGTAGTTGGTCAAGTAACTTCTCGAACTCTTCGTCAGTCATCAGATCATCGCCTTCAGACATCGCCGAAACAGGTGCTGCTGGCGGCGTTGGTGGTGGAGGAGGCGTTGAACTTGCCGCTGTCGGGCTCTTACCCGCACCGTGCAATTCATCTAATAACTTTTCAAATTCGTCATCAGTAATATCACCACTGTCAGCAACAGACTGAGGTGCAGCGGGTGCTGGCGGCGGTGTTGGTGCAGAAGGCGCTGTTGGTGAACCACCTTTACCGTGAAGCTCATCAAGCAAGCGTTCAAACTCATCTTCAGAGATATCATCGACTGAAGATGCATTGATGTTTGAGCTTTCAGCAGTAGGTTCCGGAGCAATAACAGGCTCAGGCGCTGCAACAACAGGTTCAGGGATAATAGGTGCCGGCGCTTCTACTGGTGCCACTTCATCCGCAGACTCTGGTTTACAGAGACGGTGAAGTTCATCCAATAAAGATTGGTCGGCTGGCACTAAAGGTTCCTGATCTTGCACGGCGCGAAACTGTACATTGACTGTATCTAGCGCCTGCAGCATGGTATCCATCAAACCTGATGTTACGCTGCGTTGGCCGTTTCGCAGAATGTCGAACACATTCTCAGCACCATGACAAGTATCCACCAGCTCAGTTAATGCTAGGAAACCAGCACCACCTTTTACTGTATGGAAACCACGGAAAATAGCATTTAATAGGTCTTTGTCGTCAGGGTTATTCTCAAGCTCTACCAGTTGTTCTGATAGGAGTTCAAGGATCTCTCCTGCTTCGACTAAAAAGTCCTGAAGAATATCTTCGTCTAAATCGTAGCTCATACGTTACCTTTAAAATCCAAGACTGGATAACAAATCGTCGACTTCATCTTGAGATGCGACAGCGTCTTCGCGCTCTTCTGGGTTCATAATTGGACCTTCAGGCGCAATCGATGCTTTCTTCTCTGACTCTGGAGTTGGCTCTTTTTGATTCGCACCGAATACCGTGAGAATCTCGACCAAACGTCCTTCCACCTCATTCACCAAGGTAATAACTTTGCTGATTATCTGCCCAGTTAAATCTTGGAAATCCTGAGCCATCAAGATTTCAGTCAATTGTCCGCGTAGTTCAGTACTGTCGCCTTCTACTTGGACAAGCAATCCATCAATGCGGTGACATAAAGCTTTAAATTGTGCCAGCTCAATGCGGCCATGCATCAGTTCATTCCATTGAGGCCTTACTTGAAGTAAACACTCGTGTAGGTTGTCTGCGATTGGCATACAGCGATCGACAGCGTCCATCGTCTTATTTGCCGCAACTTCCGTTTTATCAATGACATACTGAAGGCGATCCCTTGCATCAGGGATTTCGTCATTTGCGATAACGCTGATGCGTTCATCGAAATTGAATTGAGTCAAAGAGTCGTGGAGGTCGCGTGTCAGACTTCCTATTTCTTGAAGCATTGGATTGTCTTGAAGACTAAAGTTATCTTCATAAATGCTTCTCACAAGAGAATCAGCATTTTGCTGCTCATCGTTCTCAAGCAGCTCTACTAATTTTTTTGCTTGTTCTAATGAAATCATCCTGAATTCGGCCTTACTCCGCATACTTTGTGCGCTTAGGCTATCGAGATAAACAGATAACTTATCAGTCAGTGTTTACCTAGAAGTGCCTAAATTTATTGATGCTTATAAGCGATCAAAAATCTTATCAAGTTTCTCTTTCAGCGTTGCAGCAGTGAAAGGCTTCACAATGTAACCATTAACACCCGCTTGCGCAGCTTCGATGATCTGCTCACGCTTCGCTTCAGCTGTGATCATAAGCACTGGAAGGTGCTTAAGTTCTGCGTCTGCGCGAATGTGTTTAAGCAGGTCAATCCCTTGCATGCCTGGCATGTTCCAGTCAGTTACCACGAAATCAAATTCGCCTTTTTTCAGCATAGGTAACGCGGTCAAGCCATCATCTGCTTCTTGAGTGTTGTTGAAACCTAAATCGCGAAGTAGGTTTTTAACAATTCGGCGCATCGTTGAAAAATCATCAACAATGAGAATTTTCATGTTTTTGTTCAAATTAGCCTCCACTGAATAGGATCAGTGTTGTTAGTCGTTCTGTGTCCAAGCACTTAACTTAGTGCGTAAACGCTGCATAGATTGGCTCAGTATTTGGCTGACACGAGATTCGCTGACACCTAACACTTCCCCAATCTCTTTTAAATTGAGTTCTTCGTCGTAATAAAGCGAAAGCACAAGGCCTTCCCTTTCCGGAAGTTGTTTTATCGAATCGATCAAAGCTTGGCGGAATGACTCATCAGCAACCCCTTGAAAAGGCGTATTATCTTGAGAGTCTTCATTCGGAGATATTACATCATCTGAGACGCCTAAATCTTCAATTCCAACCAGTCTTGAGCAATTAATGTCAGTTAAAGCACTGTGATACTGCTCTAAACTGAGCCCCATGTGTTTTGCCACTTCGGCATCACTCGGGTCGCGGTTGAGGATACCCTCTAATTCCGCAATTGCACTGCTGATTTCTCGATTGTTCTTATGAACCGATCTCGGCACCCAGTCCCCACGGCGAATGTCATCCAACATTGCCCCGCGAATCCGAATACCAGCATACGTCTCAAAGCTTGCGCCTTTGGTACCATCATAGTTTTGTTGCGCTTCAATCAAGCCGATCATGCCAGCTTGAATTAAGTCATCAACCAATACATTAGGCGGTAATCGCCCCAACAAGTGATGAGCGATACGTTTAACCAACACAGAGTACTTCTCAAAAAAAGCCTGTTGGCTATTGTGATTAGCGTGTTGGTCGTAAGTAAGCGCTTTATTCACCAAATGGTTCCTCTATAAATTCAGTACGATTCAGCAGCCTTTCAACAAAGAACTCCAAGTGTCCGCTCGGTGTTTTTGGTATTGGCCAGGTCAAGGCTTTGTTAGCCAAAGAGCTGATTGCCAATGCAGCTGGAGAGCGAGGAAACGCATCGACTACGATTTTCTGTCTCTTGACTGATTGACGTACTTTATCATCTAAAGGAATACATGCTACGAGTTCGAGGCTCACATTCAAGAAGCGCTCTGTGACCAAAGTCAACTTTGCAAATAATTCTCGGCCTTCGCGGTAGCTTCTGACCATATTTGCAACAACTTTGAATCGCTGAACTTGGTGTTCTCTGCTTAAAAGCTTAATCAAAGCATATGCATCCGTGATCGAGGTAGGTTCATCACATACCACGACAACCACGTCTTGCGCCGCTCTTGAGAAGCTGATCACCATGTCCGAAATACCGGCTGCGGTATCAACCAACAAGATATCCATCTCGTCTTCAAGCGAACCGAATGCGCGAATCAAACCAGCATGCTGTGCGTGTGAAAGTTCAGTCATGCTTTGAGTGCCCGATGTCGCTGGAATAATTTTAATTCCGTGCGGCCCTTCGACAATCGCATCCTTAAGTTCACATTCGCCAGCCAACACATGCCCAAGGTTTCGTTTAGAACGAATACCTAGCATGATATCGACGTTCGCTAGTCCTAAATCGGCATCTAGCACCATGACTTTTTTGCCTTGGCGCGCCATGCAAATAGCCATACCTAACGTCACATTAGATTTACCAACGCCTCCCTTACCACCGGTTACAGCGATAACTTTTGTGAGTGAAGGCTTGGTTAAGCGACGGAGGCCGCTAGCTTGGTCATGTATCATATTTTCATTCATATTTATCCGCCGCCTAGAGCCCTTCAGAATCGCTATTCCAGTAATGAGGTTCATTCTCTGTAGATTTTTCTAATAGCTCATTAGCCTTAGCAATCATGTACTTTGGCTGAGCTATAACGATATCTTCAGGAACTCGTTGACCATTTGCTATGTAAGCAACTGGTAATGCATTTTGTATTACGACACTGATGAATTCACCTAGACTTAGGGATTCATCCAGCTTAGTCATGATGCATCCCGACAACGGGATTCTTCTAAAGTGTTCAATTGTTTCTTGCAGCACTTTGCGTTGCGCGGTTGCAGGCAACACAAGGTAGCTATTGATAACGGAACCACTCTCTTGCATCAATGTGTCTAACTGCTCAGATAGGCGAACATCTCGTTGTCCCATGCCTGCAGTATCGACCAGAATCAGGCGACGATTACGTAACTGATATATTACATCGGCCAGTTCGCTAGAATCTTTAGCAACTCTTACAGGACAACCCATAATTCGGCCGTAGATCGATAACTGCTCATGTGCACCTATACGATATGTGTCAGTTGTCACTAGTGCGACGTTATCAGCGCCATATTCCATGGCAGCACGTGCAGCTAGCTTTGCAACAGTCGTTGTTTTACCCACGCCGGTTGGGCCAAGTAGAGCCACAATACCGCCGCGTTTTAAAATATCTTTTTGTGTAACGGAGATTTGGTCAGCAACCAGAGCTAACAGAGCCTTCCATGCACGTGCAGGTTTAGTATCTTCAGGAATGTAGCAAGCCATTTGATCGGCAAGCTCTGCAGATACACCCATACGTTCAAGGCGCTTAATAAGCATGGCTCTCAGTGGTTCACGGCGCTCAACTTCTTGCCACATCAACCCAGAAACTTGATGCTCTAACAGACGACGAATTGAGGTCATCTCTTCGCGCATCGTTTCCATTTCAGTATCAGAACCTTTGGACTGAGTGTTCTCTCGACCACGATCATAACGGGTAGGATCCAAGCGAGGTGTCGGGCGCTCTACTCTGCGGTCTTCAGCAATCAACTTAGACAAACCCGTTTCACGAGCAAATGCAGAATCAAGATTTCCGTGAGACTGTTGGTTACCGTGAGATTGCTGATGGCCATGAGACTGCAAATTGCTTTGAGTCTGATGACTATGAGGCTTATGGCCCGTGCTTGATTGGCGATTGAGCAATGCTGACAATGAATCTTCATTTTCTGCACGATGCTGTGGCTCATCATCGGCGCCATGACTGTATTGCTTAAGCATATTCGCAAAGCGCTTAGTCATTGAGCGTCCACCTTCAACATTCGACTGTAGGCTAACCTTGTCATCGTCTAGTTGACGTCGCCCAGCAGGAGCTGCGGGCGCGGCCATTTGCGTATATTGGCTTTGTGCAGGCTGCTGAGGTTTATTTAATCTCTGGCTCGCTGTCGACGGGCTGGATTCGCCATCAATAGCGGCAACAATTTCCACGCCACCTGCGACCTTTTTGTTAGACATGATCACCGCTTCTGAACCAAGTTCTTCTTTAACTTGGAGCAGAGCCGTTCGCATATCTTTTGCAAAAAATCGTTTAATTTTCAATTCGATTGTCCGTTCTAATTAGGCGGCTTAATTACCAACAGCTTGTACTATACGTATCTGCTTTTCGTCCGGTATTTCTTGGTAAGACAAGACTCGCAAGCTTGGAATCGTGTTCTTCACGAACTTAGCCAGAGTCGAACGCAACACGCCAGAGGTCAATAGTACCGCGGGCTCACCTTTCAGCTCTTGCTCTTGTGTAGCGTGGCTGAGAGAGGTCTGTAAACGTTCGGCTAAACCAGGTTCAATACCAGCAGATTCTCCGCCGGATGCCTGCATGGTTTGATGCAAGATTTGTTCCAGCTCAGGAATCAAGGTTATCACTGGTAACTCGGGCTCTATACCATTGATTTCCTGAACAATTAATCGTTTCAATGAGATACGAACCGCCGCAGTAAGTATGTCAGGTTCTTGACTCTTACCTGAATACTCCGACAAAGTTTGGACTATGGTTCGAATGTCACGAATTGGAATCGCTTCATTCAGCAGGTTCTGTAGCACTTTCACAACCACACCCAACTGCAATTGATCCGGTACAAAACCTTCCACCAGCTTAGGTGTTGAGCGGCTGAGCATCTCAAGTAAGTTCTGAACTTCTTCGTGGCCAATGAGCTGCGATGCGTTGTTGGTTAGCAGCTGGCTAAGGTGTGTCGCCAGTACTGTAGAAGAATCTACAACGGTATAACCTAGAGCTTGTGCGTGTTCACGCTGCTCTTCACGAATCCAAACCGCTTCAAGGCCAAAGGCAGGGTCAATCGTCGGCTCGCCATCGATCATGCCATAGACTTGGCCCGGGTTAATCGCGAGCTCCATGTCTGGCTTAATCTCAGCTTCACCCACAGCAACACCCATCAGGGTAATACGGTAGCTGTTTGGTGTCAGTTCTAGGTTATCGCGAATGTGTACCGCTGGGATCAAGAAACCAAAGTCTTGAGACAGCTTTTTACGCACACCTTTAACGCGTTCAAGCAATTCACCACCTTGGTCTCTATCAACCAAAGGAATTAAACGGTAACCCACTTCTAAACCAATAATATCGACAGGTTGAACATCATCCCAAGAGAGCTCCTTCTGAGAGCCTACTTCTCCATTCGCTTCAACTGTCGCCGGAAGGTTAGGCTCTTCCGCCTTCTTCTTGTTCTTTTTATCGATGTAATACGCCCCCGCGCCTGCAACGATGGCAAGGCTCAAGAACGAGAAATGTGGCATACCCGGAACAATACCCATGATGCCAAGGATGGCGGCGGTGATCATCAAGGCTTTTGGATTGTCGAACATCTGGAAGACAAGTTGCTCACCCATATCTTCATCAGTATTTTGGCGCGTTACCATCATCGCAGCTGCAATAGACAGTAATAGAGATGGAATTTGTGCAACCAGACCATCACCGATAGTCAGTAGCGTGTAGATTTCGATTGCTTCACCAAAACCAAGATCAAACTGAGCCATACCAATGCTCAAGCCACCAATGATGTTGATGAATAAGATTAAGATACCAGCGATCGCATCGCCTTTAACAAACTTAGAAGCACCGTCCATCGAACCGTAGAAGTCAGCTTCTTTGGTGACTTCAAAACGTCTCAGACGCGCTTGGTCTTGGTCGATCAAACCTGCGTTCAAGTCGGCATCGATTGCCATCTGTTTACCCGGTAAGGCGTCTAACGTGAAACGCGCGCTTACTTCCGAGATACGACCCGCACCTTTGGTTACAACCATGAAGTTGATGATCATAAGAATCAAGAACACCACTAGACCTACCGCATAGTTACCACCGATAACCACGTTACCGAAGGCTTCAATCACATTACCGGCCGCGTCGCCACCTTCATGACCATGAAGCAATACCACACGTGTCGAAGCAACGTTCAAGGCCAATCGAAGTAGAGTCGCAATCAGCAGGACGGTTGGGAATGCAGCGAAGTCTAAAGGCCTGCGGGTATATACCGAGACCAGTAGCACAACCATAGACAGTGCAATGTTGAAGGTGAAGAACATATCCAACAAGAAAGCTGGAATGGGCAACACCACCATAGCAAGCGTTGCAAGTACCATAATAGGTGCACCAATCGCAGGCATGGCACGGTTAGGGATTTTAGGTAGCTTGTCCGCAAAAGGCAGGGAGAATTTCATAAATCTAGACAGTTTCGCTATGTTGTAGCTCTCTGAACAAGTGGATTAGGTCTTAGTCAGGGCTGTTTGCTATGGGCTTATAATGTTCAGGCTACTACAGCAAACACTGTACCAACATCTCACGTCAAATTATCGCCATCACCTCTATAAAAGGAAGATTAGCTAGCTCGCTATTATCAGGGTTCATCACGCAGAGCTCAAGCAATTGATCTAATGACGTAAATCAGGTGGGATCGGCATATTAGAATCTTGCAGTTTTGGTCGCTCACCACCTCGTTTTCGGTACTGTTTAAGCTGGAAAACATATGCAAGCACTTGTGCAACTGCCGTAAACAGACCGTCAGGAATTTGTTGTTCTAGCTCAGTGGTGTGATAAAGCGCCCTCGCCAATGGCGGCGCTGGAACTATATAGATGTCGTTTGCACGCGCAATCTCTCGGATCTTCATCGCCATGTGGTCGACACCTTTAGCAACCACAATTGGTGCTTTGTCTTGATTCTGCTTATAGCGCAGCGCCACTGAAAAGTGTTCCGGGTTGGTCACAATCACATCCGCTTGAGGAACGTCTGCCATCATGCGACGCTGAGCCGCTTCCCTTTGAAGCATACGAATTCGGCCTTTCACTTCCGGCTTACCTTCAGTGTCTTTGAATTCGTCTTTGACTTCTTGTTTGGTCATCTTCAATTGATCGGCGTGTTGCCAGATCTGGAACGGGATATCAATCGCCACCACAATAAGCAGCGAGCAACTGATCAACAGGATGAAATTGAGCAAGATATCCAAGGCATGGAAGATGTTCTGTGGGTACACATCCATACTCAGCTGCATTAAATCATGCTGAGAGGCTTGAATCAGATAAATCGCCATCCCCGATACGAGCGCTACTTTAAGAATAGACTTGAGCAGTTCAACCCAGCTTTGCAGGCCAAACATACGCTTGATGCCACTGAGTGGGTTGAGCTTAGACGCCTTAGGCATTGCTGCTTGCATTGAGAAGTTAATCCCACCGACACCCGCAGCGCCGATGACGGCAGCAACAAACAAAGTTATCAGTATCAAAAACAGCGGGAACAGCAGGTTCACCAGTGCACCACCAGCGATTTCTAGGAGTTTGTTAGTGTCAAAGATCTCGTCGCGACTCAAAGAGAACAGGCGTTGCATCGCCTCGAACAAAGCCTTCGCCATCGATTCGCCAAACCACATTAAAGCAATCGCACCGACAATTAATACCGATGCTGACGCTAGCTCTTTTGACCTTGCAACCTGCCCTTTCTCTTTGGCCTGTTGCAAGCGTTTGGGCGTGGCGTCTTCTGTGCGTTCTTGACCGTCTGACTCTGCCATTTCAGTCTCCTAGCAATCTAACCGGATTAGACGACATATCTGTTGTTCGCCCTGCATCCAAAATAGCTCATAGTGACTATATAAGCCGCCAAGGATGTACCAACAAAGCAACAGACCCACGAGTAGCGCAAATGCAAAACCCAAAGAAAAGATGTTTAACTGAGGTGCCGCACGCGTCATTACACCAAAAGAGAGGTTAATCGTTAGCAGCGCGATAATGCCCGACAAGGACATCGCCAATGCCGTTTTGAACATGATACCGAGCCACAATGCGAGCTCTCGAAAATCAACAGAGGTCAACGATCCACTGCCAATCGGCAAGGTCTTAAAACTAAACACCACCAGCTGCAGCATTTTCAAGTGACCATCGGTCGCCAAGAAGAACATGGTCGCAAGCAGCATGAACAGTTGACCAAGTACCGGCGTGTTTTGCCCGTTAGCCGGGTCGACCATTGAGGCAAAACCCAAGCTCGATTGCATACCGAGGATCTGGCCGAGCATGACGAAGGTTTGAATCATGAACTGGGTAACAAAGCCCATGGCCACGCCAATCACGATCTGTTCAAAGACAGTCAGGAAGCCTTGAAAGGACAGAAGTTCAATCTCTTTGGGAACGGCCGGAATCGCAGGCATCACAGCAAAAGTGATCGCCAAGCCTAAATACAGACGAATACGCGGCGACACGAAGCGTGCCCCTGTTACCGTCATCACCATCAGCATCACTGAGATGCGAGTGTATGGCCAAAAATAATTGGCTAACCACTCTAGTACAAGGCTCGTTGGGTATTCCATATCGGTTTAATACAGAACTTGCGGCAAGCGTTCGATGAGCTCAAAAAAGAACTCCATCATCATCTGGGTCATCCAGTGTGCGAATAGCATCAACGCCAACAAAGTTACGATCAAACGCGGCAGGAAACTTAGGGTTTGTTCGTTGATTGAGGTCGCAGCTTGGAAAACAGCCACAACCAAACCGATCAACAGGCTAGGAATAATGATGGCGCAAACCATGATTAATACCATCCAAAGGGCATCTCGGAACAACTCTACGAATATTTCAGGATTCATTATTCCCCCAGCTACAAGGCAAAACTGCCGGCGAGTGTGGAGAGTATCAAGTTCCAGCCATCAACCAGAACAAACAGCATCAACTTAAACGGCAGCGATACAATCATCGGTGACAACATCATCATACCCATAGCCATCAATACCGATGCCACCACCAAGTCGATGATTAAGAACGGCAAAAACAGCATAAAGCCGATTTGGAAAGCCGTTTTTAATTCCGATGTGATAAATGCTGGAATCAGAACCGCCATCGAAACATCTTCAGGGTTAGTCACTTCCGCACCAGAAATCTCAACAAAGGTTTCAAGATCTTTGATTCGAGTCTGTTTAAGCATGAAGGATTTAATCGGTTCTTGGGCAACATCAAATGCCTGTCGTGCCGAGATCTGTTCATTAAGATATGGCTGAACTGCTTGTTCGTTCACTTGGTTAATCACTGGCGACATGATGAAGAAGGTCAAGAATATCGCAATACCAATAATGACTTGGTTAGACGGTGTTTGTTGTAGACCCATCGCCTGACGCAAGATAGACATCACTACCACAATACGAGTGAACGATGTCATCAAAATCACCATCGCCGGCAAGAAGCCAAGCATGGTCATTAACGCGAGAATTTGCAGGTTAATCGAGTAGTCTTCACCGCCATTGGCATTGGTTGTCATGGTAAAGGCAGGTATGCCGCCACCATTGCCAGTTAAGCTGCCCGTGGTCATGGTTGTCGATTTGGCTTGGTCTTGTTCCATCGTGCTGATAGTCACCGATTCCGAGCCAGCGGTATTCGCAGGAATGACGGTGCCGTCTTCAGCTTGTGCAAATACCGACACACTGAATATGATTGAGCATAGGAGAATAAGCTGAACCAACCACACTTTCACCGTTCGGAAAACTCCGGCTTGGTGAAAGTAAGATGAGTTCAAAAGTCCGTTACTTGTTTGCATCTTTTTTTATTAGCTGGGAAAGCTGACTTGAAAATGTACTTTTTTCCAGCATCTCCTGAGTAAGAGGTTTATCGAGCTTAGAGATCAGCTGAATCGATTGTGTGGTAATCCCTACCAAGAACTGTTCATCACCCGCTTGCACAATAGCGATACGCTCTTTAGTACCAACAGGGATTTGCCTAACAATCGCCAAACCTTGTTGATTCGACATCGCAGGTACTTGCATTCGCTTGAGTAGCCAAGCAATAAATAAAATGAAGGCTATAACGAAAATTAGCGACCCAAAGGTGGTCGCTAAATCGAGAGAAGGCGGTGTTGCTGCAAAGGCAATGGAAGGAGCCGTTAATAGCCCTACTCCCAAGATTCCTCGTAACAAACCTGTCATTCCGAGAAAAGAGCCCGCAAGTCTTTGAGACAAAAAGCTCATTAACGCAGCTTCTTAATTCGTTCTGTTTGGCTAATAACGTCAGTCAAACGAATACCAAACTTGTCGTTCACCACAACCACTTCACCATGAGCAATCAAGGTACCGTTTACCATCACATCCAGTGACTCACCAGCGATTCGATCTAGCTCAACAACCGAACCTTGGTTCAACTGAAGTAAATTACGGATACTGATCTGAGAGCGACCAACTTCCATCGAAATAGTCACTGGAATATCCATAATGGTATCCAGCTTACGACGCTCATCTTCAGAAATCGGAGATGATGAATCGGTTAGCTCATCAAGTGGTGCCGCAAGCACATCATCAACATCAATTGACGGCGCTGAAGGATCTTCACCAAGTGCTGCAGCCCATTCGTCTGCTAGCTTTTGATCTTCACTAGGTTCCATTACCAATTCCTATACTTTTATCTATTTTACTATTCGTCGTCATCATCACTGTTTTCGAGCTCAGACAATAAGTCTTTACCTAGAAAAGCGAGATCAGTTTTAACCACATGTGGTCTTTGAATTTTTTCCGAAATCTGTACTGCAAGCTTCTCACCAGAACGGCCCATTTTCACACGATAAGTCGGCAGTTCTTCGACAAACATGGTTGCGTGCTCAGGCATGTTCATTGGGATAACATCACCAGGGCGCAGCTCCATCAGATCACGAAGGGAAATATCTTGCTCTAGCAAATTCACGCGGAAATTGACGGGCACATCCATGATCTCATCACGCAGTGCGGTACTCCAACGAACATCGGTTTCCATCTTGTCTGATTGAACACCCGCATCAAGCAGTTCACGGATCGGCTCAACCATGGAGTAAGGCATGACAACGTGGAAGTCACCACCACCGCCATCCACTTCAATGTGGAACGAACTCACAACAATCACTTCGGTTGGGCTCACAATGTTCGCCATACTTGGGTTCACTTCGGAATCCAAGTATTCAAACTCAACCCCCATCACTGGCGACCAAGCTTCTTTGTAATCTTCAAAAACAATTTTCAGCAGTAACTGAATGATTCGTCTTTCAGTAGGCGTGAATTCACGACCTTCAATCTTGGCGTGGAAACGACCATCACCGCCAAAAAAGTTCTCTACGAGAATGAAAACCAGACGAGCTTCCATGGTGATGAGTGCCGTACCTTTCAATGGACGGAAACGAACCATGTTTAAACTGGTGGGTACATACAATGTGTTTTGGTACTCACCAAACTTCATCATCTGTACGCCGTTGATCGACACTTCAGCCGTTTTACGTAACATATTAAACAAGCTGATACGCATATGACGTGCGAAGCGCTCGTTAATAAGTTCAAGGGTCGGCATTCGACCACGGACGATTCGATCTTGAGATGAGAAGTCGAAATTGACCGCATTGTCATTTTCGGTTTCTAAGACATCTTCAACTTCTTCAACATCATCAACGCCATGTAACAGCGCATCAATTTCGTCTTGGCTTAATAAATCGGTCACAAATTACCTATTGAATTACGAAGTCAGTGAATAACACTTTTTCAATCACAGGCTGGCCAACAGCTTGAGCCAGGCTTGCTTTAATATCTTCTGTTGCCTTATTACGCAGTTCCACGCGGCCTGTTGGTGAGCGCAATTGATCAACCGTTGCCGAAGCGAACGTGGCCAGTAGCGTACTTTCTACAAGTGGAGAGTGGTAACGAGCCAGGTCTTCATTCTTACTGCCACGTACCATGAGCTGTGCTTTTATCTGAACTAGGCGATCTTTTTTGTCACCTGTCACATTAAACAAGAAGGGCTGAGGAATATTAACATACATAACCGGCTCTGCAGCGACCACAGCCGTTGCTGGCTGAGACTGAGATTCAGAGGCGCTATCGTCAGAACCTAAGAAAAAGTACAGCGCACCACCTATACCAAGCAGTAACACAACTACGGCAATAATAATTATAAGGAGCTTGCTCTTCCCTTTAGGTGCATCTTGTTCTTCGGCCATATCTTACTCTAACTTCCTGTTCTTGCGATTAACTGATGGTTCTTTTTATTAACTGGTTTTTTCTATTAACCAAGCGTTCTTAGCCTGATATTAGGCATAATAACTAATTCCATCACGCTTTGATGCGACATTCAATTCAAGATTACTGTCACTATCAAGGTTTTCATCACCTTGCGTATCATTTGTGCGGTTAGCGCCGGATTGTTGCTCACCATTGTTGTATCTATCTTGTCCCTGACCGGAGTTCTGTTGTTGAACAGACGAATCGGCAAGCTGCAGACCTTGCTGAGCAAGCATCTCTCTCAAGCGAGGTAAGGTTTGTTCAATCACATCTCTCGCTTGCTGATTACTCACCGTAAAGTGCACGTTTGCCACGTCATTATTCATGGTCATGCGGATTTTCATTTGGCCCAATTCTGGTGGGTCGAGACGAATGTCCAAGTTCTTAAGGTTCTTAGACATCATCATTTGTACTTTTTCAGCCACTTGCTCATTGGCTAGCTCTTTGGTGAGCTGTAAGGGCGCTTGTTGAGCAGCTTGAATTTCAGCTCGCGTAGGTGCTGAACCCACCGTTGCCGTACCTTGTGCACCAGCCGCAGAAGCGATCTGCTGAGCAAAGGTCAAATCTTTAGAATCTTCTTTAGCACCCGCTTTACCCAAACCAGACAGTGCTGCTGCACCGGCGCCCGCTTTAAGAAGCGTATCAGTCGAGCCTGCTTTTGTGGCAGCTGGCGTTGCATTCATCGCCATTCCTTGCGCGGTTAAAGCTGGATCCAACGTTGCTTGCTGCTGAGGTGAAGCCACATTAGCTTGTTGAGCTGCGGCCTGTTGGGCTGCATGTGCATTATTGGCGTGCAGCATTGCCGCCTTGTCCGTAAGAGCATTGTTTGCTGATTGAGAAGCGGCCTGCGCTGACACTTGTTGTGTAGCCGTCGCTACAGCTGCTGTTGATGCTGCCGCAGCTAAGGCTTTAGTTTCGCTTGAATCCGTATTATCCCAATCGATAGCAGTGGGTTCACCAGACGCACTGTTCGCAGCCGGAGCTTGACTTAGCAAAGCTGTTACTTGTTGTTGAACGTTAGCGAGCTGTTGATTCAACAGGTCTAGGTTAGAGGTCGCTTTAGCCAAAGCGGCTTGCTCATCAACCGTCAACTTAGCGCCACTTTGTTGCTTATCAAGCAAGCTATCGACAACAGACTGCTCTGATTCGATTTGTCCATTCAATTGGTTTAGCGCTTTGGTATGGGCATCTACTTGCTTTGCCAGTTCAATATCCACGGCTGACAATGCTTGGCTCTGCTCGGCAGCAACCGCACTAGCTGCATTCTTTTGGCTCAGCTCTCGGCTCATACTGGCTTCAATTTGTTCTGGAGTGACGCCTTTATCCATCAACTGTCGAATTTCAGTATCAGTTAGCTGAGAAACACCCTTACCTCCGGTAAGTACAGCGATTTCAGAATCGACTTCAAGGCTCTTCTCCTGATTTGCAGCCTTAGCTTGTTGTGTCGCCTTATCCGTAACGGAAACTCCTGCAACAGAAGCACCGGTGATATTACCTTGGGCTTGTTCTACCTGACCTTGCTGAGGCAAGCCTTTGCCGTTTGGCGCTTGATTTAGGGTTTTGTTTGCCTCATCCAATTGACCAAGCAATTTATTGCCTTCGCTCATCGCTGCATTGGCTTGCGATGCCTGCGTAGCACCATCTACCGCTGATGGACCCTGAGTTTGGGATTGAGCAATATGTTCTTTAGACTCGTTAGTCGTATCCTGCGCATCTTTACCATCTGCCTTATCTGCAACAGTCTTATCAGCGACAGTGCTATCAGTGCCCGAATTGGCTTTGAGCTGAGCCTCAGATCCAGACGCAGCCTCTGCTGATGTTTTATCAGCAGCTTTCTCGCCTTCTACTTCTGAAGCTGCTTGCTTGCTTTGCGCTTCGCTCGCTTCGGCTGACGCTTCACCTTCGGTAGATGTCTGTTTAGTATCAGGTTTCGCAGTGCTTTCTGTGTCTTTTGCTGCGACTTTACTGTCACTTTCTTCAAAGCCGAGCGCTTCTTTAAAGGACTCAAAGAAACCTTTAGAGTCGCCGGTTTCTTCTACCTTGGAAGAGGCAGAACCGGTGTCCAACAACGATGACATTTTGTTGGTCGCTGAATTTGAGGAAAGACTAACATTCATATATACAAGCTCTATCTACTAGCTTTGCTGCCATGAATCAGGCAACAAAAAGAAAGTCGGATGCTTTTCATGCCTTTGGTGGGCATAACGCGCAATTTTATATAAAACGGAGCAAGAAACATGCCTATAAGTTCGGTTCTCACAATATCAAGAACAGCACCTACGTCGTTCGTGGCTTAGGATCACATCTTCTTTCGGCTGTATAACAGAGTCGAGAACTCATCCATTTGCTTTTGTTCTCTTTGATCTTGCAGCTTTGCTTTCTCTTTCTGCTTTTTCTCCATCAACCACTCGTAGGATTTACGTTTTTTGCGTAACTCCATCCAGTAGTTTTGGCAGTTGTCGACTTGATTTTTAAAGTGGTGCTCGGCTTCTCTCTGCTTGGATAATGTCTCATCCAACTGAGTTAAGAAGCGATTCAAGTGACCATATTGGCTCGCCGTTAAGCCAGCCTTACCGCGGTCAACGAGCTGCTGACAATAATCCAGTCGATACTTTTCAATCTGCGCAACCTGCTCATAGTAGCCTTGCAGCTCAGAGTTCGCTTTGTTGAGCGCAAGTACCGCTTGGTTCTCTTGATCTTTGGCTTGATCGAGCAAAAATTCTAATGCGTTATCCATGACTAACCTTATTCACCCGTTAGCCACCCAATACATGTTTCAACATGTTGACGCACATGTCGTATGGGACGGTCTCTTTCATCTTCTGCTGCAAGTACTCATCCAGTTTTGGTTTCAACGTGAAGGCACTATCGATTGCTGGATCCGTTCCTGGCTTGTAAGCACCAATCGACACCAAATCTTGGTTTTTACGGCAGATAGACAGCACTTGCCTTACCGCTTTCGACATCAAGACATGTTCTTCAGTAGTGATTTGCGGCATAACACGACTGACGGATTTCTCAACGTCAATCGCTGGGTAGTGACCGGCATCGGCCATCTCACGAGATAACACAACGTGACCATCGAGAATTGCTCGCGACGCATCCGCAATCGGATCTTGTAAGTCATCGCCTTCGGTTAACACGGTAAAGAAAGCCGTGATAGAACCTTGTTCATCATTGCCGTTACCTGCTCGTTCCACCAGCGCAGGAAGCTTAGCGAAGACTGATGGCGGATAGCCCTTGGTTGCTGGCGGCTCACCCACAGACAGAGCAATTTCACGCTGAGCTTGAGCAAAACGGGTCAATGAATCCATGAGTAGCAGAACATCTAAGCCTTGGTCGCGGAAGTACTCGGCGACAGCCAACGCGGTTTGACAGCCTTTTAAGCGCATCAATGGTGATGAGTCGGCAGGAGCGGCAACAACAACCGAACGCTTACGGCCATCTTCACCAAGAATCTCTTCAATAAATTCTTTAACTTCTCGTCCACGCTCACCGATTAGGCCTACGACCACTACTTGCGCAGTTGTGCCTCGAGTCATCATGCCCAGAGTTACGGATTTACCGACACCAGAGCCAGCAAACAGACCGATACGTTGCCCTTTACCCACGGTTAGCAAACCATTAATGGCTTTCAAGCCGACATCGAGTGGTTCAGAAATCGGTTTACGAGCTAACGGGTTGATTGGCTCCGCATTAAATGAAGCGCGTTGCTCTGTATAGATTGGACCTAAACCGTCGAGTGGATTACCTACGCCGTCGATCACTCGACCGAGCAGTTCCATTCCAACAGGGATACCACTTTCGGTAGTCATTGGCGTGACGCGAGCGCCAGGTAAGATCCCGGTGATTTGCTCACTCGGCATCAAAAATAGGTTATCGCCAGAGAAACCGACGACTTCGGCTTCCATCTGACCAGACATGGTTTCGACTAAACACAAACTGCCGATTGGCGCTTTACAGCCGGTCGCTTCAAGCGTTAAGCCAACAACGCGTACTAATTTACCAGAGGCAATTGGTCGCGATTTTAGCCCCTCGACTTTGTACTGACTGAGACGATTCGCTAACTCAAGCATTACTCATGACCTTGGTGACGATTTGCGCCGCAGAAATTTTGAATAACGTTCTTTACACGATCTTCCATGCGGTAGTTAACGCTCGACTCACCCGCTTCAATTTGTACATCACCACGGTTGAGTGCTGGCTCTGCGACCAGCGTCCAATTACGGCAGTCCAATTCAGTCTCGCCATACGCAGAGCGAATGATCGCCACATCTTCCGGATTGAGTTTCAATGTGATTGCGTGACCAGAAATCGGCAACGACTCTACCGATTCTTTAACGGTATCTAATATGATTTGTGGGTTGGTTTGCACTTCAACATGAACCACTTCTTTAACCATGGTAAGCACCATGTCGACCAATTGCTTCTCCACCTGAGCGTTCATCAACTCTAATGGTTGAGCGAACTGGTTTGCCAGCCCCATGAAGACGGCCACCTGCTGTTGAATGTACTCTTGACCCGCGGTTACGCCTTCAAGCTTGCCGGCTTCGTTGCCTTCTTCGTGACCGGCAGCAAAACCTTCTTCTTTGCCTTTTTCATAGCCTTGCTTAAAGCCCGCCTCTTGGCCTTGATGCAGCCCTTCCTGATAAGCGCCTTGTTTAATCAGCTCGATTTGCTCTTCAGTCAGAACCAGCTCTTCATCTTCAATGGCTTCTTCAACCGTTGGTATCCAACTAGGGTCGTAGTTAAAAGCGGTTTCTTTGGCTTGTTTGCTCACGTCAGAGGTGTAGTCAGGCAGCCCCCATTTCTGAGGTTGGGCAACCGTATTATCTTCTTCAGGGCGAAGGAAGCCGCGTTTTCTATCACCTGACATATCAGTACCTATCTATGAGTGGCTTAACTGTATTGTGAATTCAAGCAGTTAAACTGAGTTAATCTGTGGTTCGAGATTGGATAAAGAAAAGCCCCAACAGTGTGGGGCTTTTGAGATTTCTGTATTAAAGGAACTCGTCGGCGCCACCAGACAGCATAATTTCGCCACTGTCTGCCATCTTCCTCGCGATACCCAAAATCTCTTTCTGAGCCGCTTCAACATCAGAGACTTTGACTGGCGGCATCGCCTCAATATCATCTCTCATCATATCGGCAGCACGTTTAGACATGTTCTTGAAGATCTTCTCACGTAAACCTTCATCGGCACCTTTAAGTGCTTTCTGTAGAATGTCTTGTGGAACATCACGTAGTAGTCGTTGAACACCTTGGTCATCAACTTCAATAAGGTTTTCAAAGACAAACATCAGATCTTGAATCTGTGTTGCCATGTCTTCGTCTTGGTCACGGATTTGATCCATCAAGACGCCTTCCACGTTGTTATCCATGTAGTTCATGATCTCAGCCGCGGCTTTCAGGCCACCAATTTTGGCAGCTTGAGCACCCGCTTGACCCGCGAACTGTTTCTCCATTATTTCATTCAGTTCAGCAAGCGCCGAAGGTTGAACTTCTTCAAGGTTGGCAATACGCATCATCAGATCCAGACGAACTCGCTCTGGGAACTGAGACAGGATCTCAGCCGATTGATCGGCATCGAGGTACGACAACACAATAGTTTGAATTTGAGGGTGCTCGTTGATGATAATGCTCGCCACCTGACGAGGATCCATCCACTTAAGCGAATCCAAACCTTTCGAACCTGTGCCGAGAAGGATTTGGTCAACAAGGTTATTCGCCTTGTCTTCACCCAGAGCAGCAACTAACGCATTACGCATGAAGTCTTCGCTGCCCATACCAATGTTGGTGTACTTCTGAATATCATCTAAGAAAGCACGGTGCACAGCGCCTACTTTCTCTTGGGATAGGTCTGTAGCTCGCGCCATCGCACTACCCACACGCTGAACCTGCTTTGGCTCTAGGTGACGAATAATACCAGCAGCATCTTCTTCATTTAAACTGAGCAACAAGATCGCAGCGCGCTCATCGCCTGAGATAGAGCCGATATCCACGCTAGAGACATCAAGCACTTCACCGCCTTCAGTTTGTTGTGGAACTATTTCGTTAGCCATCTACCATCCAATTCTTAACTACTTGAGCTGCTAGCTCTGGTTCATTCGCTACAAGTGCACGTACTGCTTTCAGCACGTCCTCGTCTTTATGAAGGTTTGGTAAGTCGATACTTGAACCAAATTCAAACAGCTCACCACCTTCAATATCACCACCAATTAAGCTGGTTTCGCCGTTGGCACCAATTGGCATGCCATCAGGTCCGTACATCTGTTCATCGTTGTCTGCTGCTGGGTTAAGCAGTTTCTTCATTGCAGGGCGAACAAGTACCAACACCACCACAATGATAACCAAGGCACTTGCAAACCAACGAACCCAATCATTGAAGTTTGGATGCTCCCAGATTGGCACATCAGCAACAACATCTGTTACTTGAGGTGCAAACTGCATGCTTAATACGTTGAGCAAATCACCACGAGTTTCATCAAAGCCCACCGTACCAATCAGTACTTGGCGAATCGCATTGATCTCGCTCGCCGGGATTGGAGTATGAACCACTTCACCCGTATCTGGGTTCAAGGATTGGCGGTCTTTGATCGCAACAGAAACCGTCTGGCGGTTAACCGTGCCGCTCTGTTTACGTTCATGACTGATGGTGGTGTCTAGCTCAAAGTTTCGGGTCGCTTCTTTATGAACAGAGCCTTGACCTGTCATCGCGCCGTCTTTCATCTGAGCCACATCTTGTGGAATTGAGGCATCCGCTGGAGGCTGGTTACTCAATGCACCCGGAATACCCGCCACCGTATTGCCGTTGTTGTAATCTTCTAAGGTGTATTCACTTCGAGTCGCTGGTGTATTCGGATCAAAACGTTTTCTGGTTTGCTCCACAGCACTGAAATCGAGTTGAATATCAACCTGAGCGGTGTAGTTACCAAACCCAAGAATAGGAATAAGGATAGAGTCAATTTTTTCACGCAGCGCTTGTTCTTGATTGCGCTCTAACTCGTGTTCTTTACGGCGCGCCGCTGACATAGGGTCTTGAGAGCCTGAGCTCAACAATCGGCCATGCTGATCGGTCACCGTAATACGTGAGGTTTTCATTCCCGGAACAGCACTTGCCACCATATCCACAACAGAATCGACTTCTTGCTGCTTGAGATTAGTGCCGGTTTTGAGGGTTAGAAATACGGAAGCGGAAGCTTCTTGATTATGGCGTACAAAAACACTCTGCTTCGGCAGGGCTAATAAAACCTGAGCTTTACGCACCTGTTTCATCTGCTCAATGGCTTTGGCAAGCTGTCTTTCACGGCTTAATTTAAGGCGTTCTTGTTCTAAACGTTGTGATACACCAAAGCCCATGTCTTGCATGAGGATGTCATCACCCGCGTTTCGCTCTTGGTTCAAACCCGCTCGAACCATATTGAGCTTCAGAGAATTGTACTCACTAGCCGGTACTGAGATGGTGTTGCCTTCAAGCGTGTACTCGATCTTTTGCAGATCCAAGTAGTCAAGAACGGGAATCAACTCTTCTGTTTCGTAAGCTCCTAGTGGACGCATTTCTGGCTCTTTTACCCAGAAAAACAGCATCACAATCAGCGCTACACAGATAGAGATAGAAAGGACTAAGACGACCTGACGAAGTAAATCGAGATCACCGACAGCCATATCGAACTTCGATGAACTGCGTTCACCTAGATCGGGATTTTGCCCTTCTCCGTCTAGCTCAGAGCCTGCAATCAGTGCGTGGTCGTTGCTATCGCTTACGGTTAAATCTGTTGTTTGACTATTATCTGCCACTATTTAACTACCCAACTTATACCGGCATATTCATCAGCTCTTTGTACGATTCGACCAATTTATTTCTAATTTGGATCGTCGCCTCAAAAGCCACACTAGATTTATTACGAGCAATCATCACGTCCGATAGGGATACGCTTTGGTCGCCACTATCAAAACGAGCTTGAAGATCACCTGAAGTCTTTTGTAATGAGTTCACATTATTGATGGCATTAGTCAGCATGTTGCCAAAATCTGCACCGACCGCTTGCCCCGTTGCTGCGGGACGCGCGCTGGCAGCTTCGACCATCATCGCCTGCATTTCGCCTTGTAAACCATCTATTCTCATCTACTACCTCAGGAGTCAAAATTATGACTATCTATTTAGCTATATTATTGACAGAGCAATTAGCGTGCCACACATTAAATTGACTAGATATCGTATTACACTAGTCAGAAAGCTGACACTACTAATCTATCCTCAGTTTGGGATATCTATTCCAGCATCGCGCATTTTAGCCAACTTGTAACGCAGTGTACGAGGGCTAATACCCAGTTTTTCAGCCATATCTTTGCGTCGACCATTACATGCAATCAGGGTTTCAAGAATGATCGCATACTCTTGATCTCTAAGCTCATTACCTAACCCTTCGCTGCTAGCCGCGATTTTATTGATTGGGTTTGCTTCGGCAATCGGCTTGATTTCTGGCGCAGCTACGTCAGTGCCTTCAACGATTTGTTGTAGGCTGCTTGCGTCTTGCCAATCGACACCTTCAAGAAGAATGTGCTCACCAGAGATGTTCTCTTGTTCGCTCAATATTAACGCACGCTGTACCACATTGTCTAATTCGCGAACATTGCCCGGCCACGGATAATTGACGAGTTTACTGATCGCTTGCGCTGACATAACCGGTACAGGCATACCAAGTTTGGTGCAATGACGCTCAACTAAGTGCTTAGCTAAAGGCTCAATATCACCTTTTCGCTCACACAGTGGTGGCCAAGAAATTGGGAATACATTCAAACGATAGTATAAATCCTCACGGAAATTCCCTTCAGAAACATACTGTTTAAGGTCTCGGTTACTGGTCGCTAATACACGAACATCCAATTTGATGCTCTTACGACTACCTAATCGCTCAACTTCGCGCTCTTGCAAAACACGCAGTAGTTTGGCTTGTAGGCTAAGATCCATTTCACTGATCTCATCCAACAGAATTGTACCGCCCTGCGCTTGCTCGAATTTCCCCGGGCAAGCTTGAATAGCGCCAGTAAATGCGCCTTTTTCATAACCAAACAGGGTCGCTTCTAACATGTTGTCTGGGATCGCCGCGCAGTTAATCGCGACAAACGGGCCATCTTTTCGGCTAGAAGCATTGTGAATGTAGCGAGACATCACCTCTTTACCAGAACCACTCGGGCCCAACACCATGACGTTGGCATCGGTTTTCGCAACTTTATCAGCCAGCATCATTAGCTTGATACTTTTTTCATCAGCAACGATAGCGTCGCCGTTGTCATCCGACTTTACAGGCGCATAACGGCTGACCATGTTGAGCAGCACTTCTGGCGCAAATGGCTTTGCCATATAGTCGATAGCGCCCTCTTTCATTGCAGCAACGGCATCTTCGATGTTGGCGTACGCTGTCATTAGCAATACCGGCAAATTTGGCCAATGCTGCTTAATGTTTCTCAATAGTGCCAAGCCACCCATGCCCGCCATCTGCACGTCAGATACGACAATATCAACGGAGTTCGATTTTAATTTGACCAGAGCATCTTCCGCACAATCCGCTTCCAGCCATTCATAGCCAGCAAGCGCGAGTGTGTCGACAAGGGCTTCGCGTAGACCTTCATCATCTTCGACGATTAACACTTTGCTTTGAGCCATAGGATTCTCCAGTGTAAATTCAGTTAAAACTTATTAGTCTTCAGAAGAAGCACTTCTTTCAAGCGGTAGACACATGGTAAAGCATGCGCCGTCGCCTTCTTCTGATATCAATTCCAGTCGGCCTTCATGTGCTCGACATACCATTTGTACAACCGCTAAGCCTAGACCTGTACCTTGTGAACGAGTGGTAAAGAAGGGTTCCATTATTTTACCTTGAAGCTCTTTCGGTACGCCGGGGCCACTGTCTTGCACTGATATCTTAAGCTCGCCATTTACGGGCCTAAAAAACACATCGATCTGCGATTCCTTACCCGCAATTTGAACCGCGTTCAACACTAGGTTGCTTAACGCTGAGGCGATAGCATTGGCGTTGCCGAACATTTGTGTCTGTTCGCCCTCAACTTCTTGGCAATAATCAATCTGGTTAGTTTTCAATGCCGCTTCCACCATAGGGTGAAATTCAGTGATCAATTCAGCCACAGTAAATGGCTTAACGACTTTGTTGTCACCACCTTTGGCAAACAACAGCATGTCGTTCACTTGCTTCTCTAAGTCATGCAATCTATCCATAAGCTTAGATTGAAAACGCGTTTTTGTTGCCGGCGGCAGATTTGGCGCGGCAAGGTTTGATGCATACAGCATCGCACTTGAAAGCGGCGTTCGCACTTGATGGGCAAGCGAGGCCACCATTCTACCTAATGAAGACAAACGCTGAAGATCACTCACGCGAGACTGCAATAGTCGGGTCTCGGTCAGATCGGTAATCAAAATCAGCTGACCCGTGGTAGAGGCTGAAATCGCCAAACGCACTTTTCGCCCGTTCTTCAATGAGATCTCATGACCGTCATCGTCTTTTGGGTCAAAGGCACTTTGAATCACTGAAAACCACTTCTCGCCAACCAACTCAACACCAAGAATACGATGCGCTTCAGGGTTCGCTTCTCTCACTTCGCCGTGTGTATCTAACAAGATAACCCCTGCTGGCATCACGTCGAGTACTTGCTTATAGCGCTCAACCTGCTGTTCAACAGAATCTAGGTGTGATTGATTTTCTGGTTCGTTAGATACGCGCATGTCAAAAATTTGCCTCAAATACTAAAACAGCCTGAGACGTACAACACGAGTCAGGCTATTTGCTATATTTATCACATAGTTAAGCAAGCAACAACTCGACTATGGTTTATCTGTTCACTTAGCTAGAGTTACCAAATAGCTAAAAAGTGTGTGCTAGTTTTTCGTTTTCATCGAAAACTGGACACTATCGCTGCAAGTTATATTTACGCATTTTTTCAACCAGAGTGGTTCTACGCATTCCAAGCATGTCAGCAGCACGAGCAACAATGCCGCCCTGCGCTTCCAACGCTTGATTGATCATATTCACTTCCATATCCGCGAGTAGCTCTTTCAAGTTAACCCCTTCTGGCGGTAACTCTTGAGGCGCATTAGCATTGTCGGCAATATCATCTTGCTGATCAAAACTGAAATCTTCTGAGAATAAGTCAGCAAGTGCATCACGCTCTTGCTCCTCTTCAGATCCAAAGCTATTAAACTCTGGCTGGAACTCAGGGATATCGCTGTATCGATATTTAGTTGGCAGGTGATTCACATCAACCAAGCTGTTTGGATACAAGATAACCATTCGTTCAACCAGGTTCGCTAGTTCACGAACGTTACCTGGCCAGTAATGCTCCATCAAAGAGTTGATAGCACGAGCCGTGAAACAGATAGGCATGCTGCCTTCCGCTTCCATTCGAGTCATCAGCTCTTGAAGCAACAGTGGAATATCTTCTTTACGGTCTTGAAGTGCCGGCATTTCAATCGGGAATACATTTAAGCGGTAGTAAAGATCTTCACGGAACGAATCATCGTCGATCATATCTTCAAGGTTGCGGTGGGTTGCCGCAATCACTCTAACATCAGCTTGTATGGTGCTATTGCCACCTACACGCTCAAAGCATCGCTCTTGCAGTACTCGTAGCAGTTTAACTTGCATCGCCATCGGCATATCGCCAATTTCATCAAGAAACAGTGTGCCACCTTCAGCCAATTCAAAACGGCCTTTACGTGCGGTAATCGCCCCAGTAAATGCGCCCTTCTCATGACCAAACAGTTCACTTTCAAGCAAATCAGGTGGAATCGCTCCACAGTTTACAGGAACAAAAGGCCCTGAACGACGTTTAGAGTGATAGTGAATGTTACGCGCTACGACTTCTTTGCCTGTACCAGATTCACCAAGAATCAGCACGTTCGCTTCCGTAGAAGAGACTTGTTCAATTAAGTGACGTACTTCTTGAATGCCAGCACTTTGTCCTACTAGGCTGCGAAACAGGGTGTTCTTGCGTGCCGAAGACACAACTTGAACACCTTTGCGGCCTAAGAAGTCTTTACAGTGTCTTAATGCATCACTTAATTGCGGGTAGTTAAGAGGAAGTTCAAGCTCACCAACATAGTTAGTCAACTCGTCAACCGGGTGATTGTTTTTGCCAATCACCAGTAAAGGGATGTGATTGGCGTGAACAAGCTTCTCATTCAGTAATGCGTTGAAGCCTTTACCTTTAATGGTACCAATAATGCAGCCGGCCCACTGTAGTGACCAGTCAACTTTACGTGCTTGTTCAGAGCTGATTACTTCGCAGCTCTCTCCTACAAACTCTAATATTGTGCTTAAATTGTGACGATCTTGAGCGTTATCGTCGACGACAAGCAGTTTTGCCAAACCTTGCATAAGTAGGAATTATTGCCTTTATTTTGGTGCGATGCGGAAAAACGGTGAGCAACGTAGTCTATAAAACAGTGAGATGTATCAATGATTATGGTCTACGTGGACAAATTTAGGAAATCAGCAACGAAAAAAGCCATTAGGCTATCTAATGGCTTCTATTTTATTTGATTAAAAAAATAAGGCAACCAACCAATTAAGGGATATGAGATTGGTTAAAACTGCAATTTTTCTTTAAATACCTACGTCAGCGGACGTCAAGTTGTGATATTCGTTCGGAATTTGGTCCCAAGCGCTCTTAATTTCGCGAATAATATCGATAACATCATCAATAGGCTGTGGGTCATTTTTGTGATTTGCCGCAGAAATTTGCGTGATCATGAACTCATAAAGTTGATCTAGGTTTTTCGCAATATCACCACCATCGTCCATAGATAGGCAACTACGTAGGCTAATAATGATATCTAGAGCCTTACCTAGTCGCTCACCTTTCACCGGTATATTGCCCGCTTGCATTGCCGCTTTACCTTGGATCAAACGCTCGATCGCGCCAGCCATTAGCATTTGCACAATCTTATGCGGTGAGGCAGCCGTTAGCTGACTATCCACTGATACCTTTTTATATGCCTGTAAAGAACCGCGCATAGTAAACCTCTTCTATAAAAACTTTTTGTATTGTTGAACTGATTTAGCGCCGTGACGGTATTTATGTAGGGTCTTACCTACTCGACTCGTCTCAGACTGCATCAATTCGACTAATTTTCTGGTTCTGGTAATGGCTTCAAACCATTCAGAACTTTGCTTAACGTCGGGATGTGAGTCGATTATTTGAAGCACGTTTTGCAATAACTGTTCTCTGTTATCGACAAGCTGCGTTATTTCTTCAGCATTAATTTCACTAAATTCCAGTTTAGAGATAATTAGTTGATCGAGTTCACAAAGCTCTTGTAGCTGGCTATTCATCTATTAGCCCAACGCATTCATCATACTGCCCAGCTGAGATTGCATCTTACTGGTCGCATCTTGCATGGCTGTGAACTTAGAGTGGGTACGGCTCTCTAGGCTGTCCATGCGGCGGTCGAGCGCGCTTTGGTCATCAACCAAACGGTAGTTTTGCTCGACCAAGCTCTTTTCTCTAGTACGGATTGAACCCGTGATACCTGTGATACCTTGAATCGCATCTTCCACTTTTTTGGCGAAACCGTTGTTGCCACCAAAGAACTCACCCAACTTATCAAAGTTATTGTTGAGTTGACGGTCAAGCATATCGTAGTTGATTTCTAGCGAGCCTTGTCTTGTGGTGGTGATACCGAATTCAGTCAAAGACTTTAGATTGTCTGGCGCACCTTCGATACTTGATGAGAACACCCCTTTCAATCGGGAGTCGGCGTTACGCACGGTACTGTCACCAGACAGCGGGCCTTTTTGGCCAGTCGTTGGGTCAACACCCGCCAAGTTTTTAGACACTTGGTAAAACTGATTATAAGAATTAACAAAAGCTTCAATGTCTTGGCGAACACTATTACGGTCGTACTCCACACCAATTTCTGCCGGCGGCTTATCTTTTGGCGTTTTTCCTTTCACCGTAATATCAATACCTTCAATGGCATCTTCAATCACATTGTTATTACTAGAGAGTTGAGCAACACCATCTAGGACAACCATAGAATCTTGGCCAGCCTGAACTTCAGTCATTCCACTATAGGTATCAAAAGATTGCTGTGCTTGTTCAAGATCTGCTTGCGCTTTATCGACCTTCTCTAAGAGCTCGCGCTCTTCGGGTTCTAATTTGGCACGCTCAATTTTCTTGGCTTGCTCTGCGGTGAGTTCGCCTTTTTGAACTTTCTCAGCCAACTCCGCTTTTTCTTGTGAAATCTTCTCTTCGATACGCGCTTGCTCAGCCTCAAGCTTTTGTTGGGCTTCTTTCGGTGTCACGTATGAATCGGTCAGAGTACCTGAGGCAGCATTTGACCACCCCGGCACATCGGGTGCCTTCTCTATCGCTTTTTCATCAAGCTCAAGTTCTGGTGTGTAGTAAGAATCTAAAAGCGTGCCTGACGCGGTTTCAGTCCAGCCAGGGATATTATCTTCAGGCATCACAGACTTTGCCGCTTGAGCTGCGTCTAGGGCGGCTTGGCCGTCGGCGGCTGCTTGCTCACCGTAGCTGAGACTTTTAGAGTCTCCGTCAACATCTGAAGTAGAATCGGTTTGGGCTGCTGGGATGATATTGCCATCTTTATCGAGTGTTTCATTCGCATTTGGGTCATCGCTAGCGATCACTTCATCGATGAGTTCAACGGCTTTTCCTGCAGGGGTTAGAGCTAGAATATCTTGAGCAGCAACGCGCGCTTTCTCTAGCGCTTTAACACGTTCTTCAAGCGTTTTGTATTCGAGTTTTTTTAAGGGATTGGCAGCATCTGACTCAACATTAATGCTGATCTGCTGATCTGAACCAGACTGGTTCGAGGCAATAATAAGTCTTGGACCTTCGACATCATTGATAATAGATGCACGAACGCCTGGGTTGCTATCTGCACCGTTGATACCACGAACAACTTCGATAAGTCTCGATCTGTCGCCAACTTGCACGTTAAAGCTGTCATCACCAAGCGAAACCTGCAGCTTACCTGGGCCAAATTTCATGTCCTCTGACAGTACATCAGAAGCCACTTTATGGCTTTGGGCAAGCTGCAACACATCGATGGCATATTTGCCAGCGATCGCTTCGGTAGTCGCGGTTGCAGAGACAAGCGCTTCATCGGTACTTTCCACTGTTCGCACAGCAAAAGCTTTTTCCTGACGAAAGTTTGTCATCAGGTTTTTCATCGAATCAAGGGATTCTCTGAGTCTTCCATAGGCACTAATGCTGGTATCGATTCGCGTTCGTTCATTGTCGATTCGTTGCTGTTTAGGTACACGCTCCGAATCAACAATTTTGCTGACCATGGAATTGATATCCATGCCAGACGAAATCCCCATTGGGCCAAAACTCATTAAATCACCTCAATAATACGACTTAAACCTTCACCTCAAATATTCGACTATTCGAGTTTTGGGCTGCTAGGCGTCTTAGAATTTCAAGCATTTCTTCATCAGGGATCTGGCGAATAATATCACCGGTTGTGGTTTCATAAATAGTCACCACATCCCTTCCCGATTCTTCATCGACCTTAAAGGCAACACCCTTATTGAGAGAGGAGATAAACTCGTTTACCTTCTCCACCATCTTGACTCGCTCTTCATCATTTAACTCTTTTCTCTCTTGAGCTAATTGAATCGCAGCTTCGGTAGCTTCTTCTTTCGATTTCTCTACCTTGCCATAAGAGGTTGCTTCTTTCAGCCGTGAAATGCTCGACGCACTACTACCTTCATCGCTTGCAATTTTAATGCCATTAGGTGAGCCATAAGGCTGGATGTTCGATGCGTTAGATGGTATTTCCATAACACTCTCCCTCCATCCTTCATGAGCCAACAGTAAAACTCTACCCAGAGTAGAGTTTACCGTTACTTACCGAGGTAAGTTTAGCCCAATAAGCTTAGAGCTGCTGATGGTGACTGTTTTGCTTGAGCTAGGATAGAAGTACTCGCCTGTTGTAGGATTTGAGACTTCGTCATAGCTGTTGTTTCTTTCGCGTAATCGGTATCTTTGATACGGCTCTTAGACGCATTAACGTTTTCGTTGATGTTGTCTAAGTTGCTGATTGCATGGTCAAAACGGTTTTGGAAAGCACCTAGAGAAGCACGTTGGCTATCAACAGATTTTAGAGCACCATCAATGATAGATACTGCTTCGTTTGCACCTGCAACAGAAGTTACGTCGATATCGTTAACGGTAACGTCTTTACCAGCACCGATACCTAGTTCGCCCGCAAGGCTGCCGCCAAACTCAACATCACCTTCAACTTTTTGGCTTGAAGCGAAAAGTTGCAGTTTGCCGCCTTCACCTACAGACGCTTTAACGTCTTGGCTTTGACCATTGATGTAAGTTGCTAGCTCTTCAATATCGTTGCCTTCTTTAGCAGAGATAGATAGCTCTTGCGCTTCACCAAACTTATCGTTGTATTTGATTGTTAAATCAGCACCCGCACCTACACGCCAAGAAGCATCTTTGCCTTCTGTAACGCCGTAGCTCTTACCACCCATGTCTTGAGTGTCAGTACGCATGTTGCTCATAGATAGCATTACTGCTTCACCTGAGTCAGCACCGATTTGGAAAGATTGGCTGCCGTAAGTACCGTTCAGAAGCTTGTTACCACCAAAAGAGGTCGTTTCAGCGATACGGTTAAGTTCTGTGTTTAGAGCAGAGACTTCTTCTTGGATCGCAACACGTTCAGATTTGCTGTTCGAACCGTTTGAAGATTGAAGAGAAAGGTCACGCATACGTTGCAGAATGTTGGTTGACTCATTCATTGCACCTTCAGCTGTCTGTGCAATAGAGATACCGTCATTCGCGTTTTTCACAGCCATATCTAGGCCACGACTTTGCGACGTTAAGCGGTTAGAGATTTGTAGGCCTGCAGCATCATCTTTTGCGCTATTGATTTTATAGCCAGAAGACAAACGCTCCATTGATTTTTGAGTACCTTCAGCCGCGCTATTTAGGTAGCGCTGAGCCGTCATTGCAGACACATTTGTGCTTACATTAATCGCCATAGTTGATCTCCTTTAGGCATTTTTTAATGTACTTATGTGACTCTCACCTCACACTAATACATGTCAATTTTGTTTATGCACCAGTGTCTCTCTCACCTTACATTGGTACATATCATTTCTCTCAATCCCTTTAACGGCGCCTTAATTAGAAGCTTTAATAAAAAATGCGCTTTTTTTCATATTCTTTTCAACAACAAAGGAAAGTGTGATCGGGCTTCAATTAATAGGGCGACATTCGCTAAAGTTGCCCCATTATTTAAGTTAATGAGCGTAGTGTTGAATATAAAGTCAGAAGAGATCCCTGATATCTCGTTCTACTCGATTCTGGGGTGACGAAAGACTGCTTCGATGTAGTAAGCGAGGAAACCATCATTTCCCAATTCCCGTCACTCCCTACAGTGAGGAGCGAGCGTGATAGGGAATCTCGCTTTCCAATCAACGACCAACACCAAAACTCCCCCCTTCTCCAAATTGCAGGCAATAAAAAACCCAGCCGAAGCTGGGTCTGTTTAGCGCTCATCTCTCACCACGAGCTAATTTGTGGAAGCCTAACGTTGACGCTTATAGTCAACGTGGCTTTTTAATCGATTAACCTAGTAGGCTAAGTGCCGAGTTCGGAGCTTGCTTCGCTTGAGCAAGAATCGAGCTTGAAGCTTGAGAAAGGATCTGAGACTTAGTCATCTGAGTCGTTTCT
>NZ_JBFRTU010000135.1:0-291 GCF_041474275.1 Vibrio sp. 10N.222.52.B7
AGAGAAGCTATTGCGCGTTATTGAATACGGGCAGTATGAACGTGTCGGCGGACAAAAAGCTTTAAGTGCCAACGTAAGACTGGTTTGCGCGACCAACGCTGACTTGCCAGACATGGCATTAAGGGGCGAATTCAGAGCCGACTTATTGGACAGGCTCACGTTTGACGTGATTACTATCCCCCCTCTTCGGGAGCGAAAAGAAGACATCACACTGCTGGCAGAATACTACGCCATTAAGATGTGCCGTGAATTAGAATTGGAGTTGTTTGTTGGCTTTGCTCCGTCTGCCGT
>NZ_JBFRTU010000136.1:0-127 GCF_041474275.1 Vibrio sp. 10N.222.52.B7
GTGAGAACTTCTCGTTTCGTCCCTACTTTGCTTCTGCCATTCAAGGTAACAACACACAATATGTCGCGCTAGGCGCTCGTTCGAACGTACGCGGTTATTTTCTGTCTTCACCTCTGTATATCGACAA
>NZ_JBFRTU010000136.1:878-1211 GCF_041474275.1 Vibrio sp. 10N.222.52.B7
ACCTCTGTATATCGACAAGGAAATTGTTGGCGTTATCACCGTAAAAGTGAGCTTAGAAAATCTCGAAAACATCCTAACCAGCGACGATTTTGAGATCGTAGTACTCGACTCTAACCAAGTGGTCTTTCTATCAAGCCAAGCTCCATGGCTTTACCATTCATTGTTGCCACTAACTCAGCAACAACAAACGGATATCGCACTTCAACGCCAATACGGTCAAAGCGAAATTTCGATCATCGAAGCCTTTCGCTCTTCAAGCTCTCAATCAGAAACTAGCAACGCCAATCAATCTAGCAACCTTCAATCCAATGAAATCCGAAAAGAGCTCACCGC
>NZ_JBFRTU010000136.1:1944-2371 GCF_041474275.1 Vibrio sp. 10N.222.52.B7
TCCGAAAAGAGCTCACCGCCAACCAGTTATTCAAGCTTGGTGCATTTAATCTTTACCCCGCTACCATCAGCAACAATCAGTACCAAGTTGTTGCCCTAAAAGAGACCAGAGCTGAACTTATTAAAATCTTGCAGATCGATGTCATCTTCGTGGTGATTTACAGCTTGGTGATGCTCATCGCTTGGTCGTGGCGCCAGACTTATCTCGCGAAAGTGGCGTTGACCCGACTCAACCAAAACCTAGAGCAAACCGTTGATAAACGCACTCACTACTTGAAGCAATCCAATCAGCAGCTGCAACAAACCCTTTTTCAATACCAAGAGTCGCAGTCGAAGTTGAAACAGACAGAACAAGAGCTGACACAAACCGCGAAATTAGCGGTACTCGGCGAGCTGTCAGCCAGCATTAACCACGAAATCAACCAACC
>NZ_JBFRTU010000137.1:0-15436 GCF_041474275.1 Vibrio sp. 10N.222.52.B7
TTTACGGGGTCACTTCACAAATCAGCGGCTTTTAAAAACATTAGCGAGTGACTAAGAAAGAATTACTTCTTCTTTTTCACTGCTTTCTTATTTGGAAGGTCAGTGATTGAACCTTCGAATACTTCCGCAGCTAGACCAACAGACTCGTGTAGAGTTGGGTGAGCGTGGATAGTAAGTGCGATATCTTCTGCATCACAACCCATTTCGATCGCTAGGCCGATTTCGCCAAGAAGTTCACCACCGTTAGTACCAACAACAGCACCACCGATTACGCGATGAGTATCTTTATCGAAGATCATCTTAGTCACGCCGTCTGCACAGTCAGAAGCGATTGCACGACCAGAAGCAGCCCAAGGGAAAGTAGCAACTTCGTAATTGATGCCTTCAGCTTTCGCTTCTTTCTCAGTCTTACCTACCCAAGCAACTTCTGGCTCAGTGTACGCAATTGATGGGATTACTTTAGGGTCGAAGTAGTGCTTCTTACCAGAGATAACTTCAGCAGCTACGTGACCTTCATGCACACCTTTGTGAGCAAGCATTGGTTGACCAACAACATCACCGATCGCGTGGATGTGAGGAACATTAGTACGCATTTGCTTATCAACATTGATGAAACCACGCTCATCAACTTCGATACCCGCTTTTTCAGCGTCGATAAGTGCACCGTTTGGAACACGACCGATAGCAACAAGAACAGCATCGTAGCGTTCAGCTTCAGCTGGTGCTTTTTTGCCTTCCATTGAAACGTAGATACCGTCTTCTTTTGCTTCAACAGCAGTCACTTTAGTTTCAAGCATTAGCTTGAACTTGTTCTTAATGCGCTTAGTGAAAACTTTAACGATGTCTTTATCCGCAGCAGGGATAACTTGATCGAACATCTCTACAACTTCAACTTTAGAACCTAGAGAGTGGTAAACCGTACCCATCTCAAGACCGATGATACCGCCGCCCATGATAAGCAGTTTTTCAGGTACTTCGTTTAGTTCTAGTGCATCCGTAGAATCCCAAATACGTGGGTCTTCATGTGGGATGAAAGGAAGTTTGATTGGGCGAGAACCCGCAGCAATGATTGCGTTGTCGAAGTTAACAGTTGTTGCTTCGCCTTCGCCTTCAACAAGAATGCTGTTAGGACCAGTGAACTTACCGAAACCGTTAACAACAGTAACGTTACGCATCTTAGCCATACCGCCAAGACCGCCAGTTAGTTGATCAACTACTTTTTCTTTCCAGATACGGATCTTGTTGATGTCCGTTTGTGGCTCGCCGAATACAACGCCGTGCTCTGCCATCGCTTTAGCTTCTTCGATTACTTTAGAAACGTGAAGAAGTGCTTTTGATGGAATACAACCAACGTTTAGACATACACCACCAAGAGTGCTGTAACGTTCAACTAGTACTGTTTCTAGACCTAAATCCGCACAACGGAATGCCGCTGAGTAACCAGCAGGACCTGAACCAAGTACAACAACTTGGGCTTTAATTTCTTTGCTCATTGTGACCTCTTGTAGTCATTATCCCTAACAGGCTGAGTAGATGTTCTTAAAATTATTGGGCTTTCAAACAGGAAACATTTTACAGAGATGTTAACAGTGTGAAAGTAGCTTTAAGTTAGCCTGTGAGCTAGACAACAATTCCCCATCAGATTATGAGAAATGCAGGAAACTGTTCTCTAAAAATAGTCTTTATATAAAGAATTAAGGTGACCCGAAAGTCACCTTAATAATTACTTTCTCAATTACAGTACTAGACGACGAATGTCAGATAGTGCGCTGTTTAGGAAAGTAATGAAGCGTGCACCTTCAGCACCATCGATCACACGGTGGTCGTATGATAGAGACAGTGGAAGCTGTAGACGTGGTTGGAACTCTTTACCATTCCAAACTGGCTTAATTTCAGACTTAGATACACCTAGGATACCTACTTCTGGAGCATTTACGATTGGAGTAAATGCAGTGCCGCCAATACCACCAAGGCTAGAGATTGTGAAACAACCGCCTTGCATGTCTGCCGCTGTTAGCTTACCAGAACGTGCTTTCTTAGAAACAGCCATTAGCTCTTCAGATAGCTCGTAAATGCCTTTCTTGTTCACGTCTTTGAAGACAGGAACAACTAGACCGTTTGGTGTATCAACAGCGATACCCACGTTTACGTACTTCTTAAGAATGATGCTTTCGCCATCTTCAGAAAGAGAAGAGTTAAACGCTGGGAATGCTTCTAGCGCTTTAGCAACAGCTTTCATGATGAACACAAGTGGAGTGATCTTCATGCCAGTGTCTTTCTTCGCTTCGATTGCGTTCTGTTCTTTACGGAATGCTTCTAGCTCAGTGATGTCTGCGTTGTCCCATTGTGTAACGTGAGGGATCATTACCCAGTTACGGTGCAGGTTAGCACCAGAGATCTTCTTAATCTTAGAAAGCTTCTGAACTTCAGTTTCGCCGAACTTGCTGAAGTCAACTTTTGGCCATGGTAGTAGACCAAGAGCAGAACCGTCGCCGCCTTTGCCAGATGCAGCTGCACCAGACTCAAGACGCTTAAGTGCATCTTTAACGTAAGACTGAACGTCTTCTTTAAGGATACGGCTCTTACGACCAGTACCTTTAACCTTAGAAAGGTTAACGCCAAATTCACGAGCTAGACGACGAACTACTGGAGAAGCGTGCGCGTAGTCACCGTTCTCTTGGAAGTCGCCAGCTGCTGCTGCAGGTGCTTCTGCTTTAGGAGCAGGTGCCGCCGCTGGAGCTGCTGCTTGTGCTGGTGCTGCAACAGGAGCAGGAGCTGCGCCTTCAACCGGAGTGCCGGCCACGACGAAAGTCATGATTAGAGAGCCAGTTGACACTTTGTCGCCAGCTGCAATCTTGATCTCTTTTACTGTACCAGCGAATGGTGCAGGAACTTCCATTGAAGCTTTGTCGCCTTCAACAGTAATTAGAGATTGCTCTTCTTCTACTGTATCGCCAACCGCTACCATGATTTCAGTAACTTCTACTTCGTCACCACCGATATCAGGAACGTTTACTTCTTTTTCAGCTGATGCTGCTGGAGCCGCTGCAACTGGTGCAGCCGCCGCAGGAGCCGGAGCTGCTGCAGGTGCTGAACCAGCCACTTCGAATACCATTACTAGAGAACCAGTAGAAACTGAATCACCAGAAGCGATCTTGATTTCTTTAACGATACCAGCGAATGGTGCAGGAACTTCCATAGAAGCCTTATCGCCTTCAACAGTAAGAAGAGATTGCTCTTCTTCTACTGCGTCACCGATAGCAACCATGATTTCAGTTACTTCAACTTCATCACCGCCGATGTCTGGTACGTGAACTTCTTTAAGCTCAGCCGCCGCTGCAGGAGCTGCAGCAACTGGTGCCGCCGCTTCAACTGCTGGCGCAGCCGGTGCTGCAGCAGCACCTTCCGCAGGAGAGCCTGCCTCTTCAAAGATCATGATAAGAGAACCAGTAGAAACTGAATCGCCTTCAGCTACTTTGATTTCTTTAACGATACCCGCTTGAGACGCTGGAACTTCCATTGAAGCTTTGTCGCCTTCAACAGTGATCAGTGACTGCTCTTCTTCAACCTTGTCACCAACGTTTACAAGAATCTCAGTTACTTCAACCTCGTCAGCACCGATGTCTGGTACATTAATTTCGATTGTCATTGTATTTACCTACCTTAATGCCAGTCTTATGCGTATTGCGGGTTAGTTTTTTCAGTGTCGATATCGAACTTAGCAATTGCTTCAACAACTACTGATTTCTCGATGTCACCACGTTTAGCCAGTTCAGTTAGAGCTGCAACTACGATGTAGCCAGCGTTAACTTCGAAGTGACGACGTAGGTTTGCACGGCTGTCAGAGCGGCCGAAACCATCTGTACCAAGTACTTTGTAAGACTCAGTTGGCATGTACGCACGTACTTGCTCAGCGTAGTTCTTCATGTAGTCAGTCACTGCGATTGCAGGTTCTTTACCAAGAACAGTCGTGATGTACGGTACTTTCTCTTCAGCTTCTGGGTGAAGCATGTTGTCACGCTCTACCGCTTGGCCGTCACGAGTTAGTTCGTTGAACGACGTTACAGAGAATACGTCAGATGCTACGCCGTACTCTTCGCTTAGAATTTCAGCCGCTTTACGCGCTTCGTTCATGATAGTACCAGAGCTCATTAGTTGAACTTTGCCCTTAGCACCAGCGTGAGATTCAAGCTTGTAGATACCCTTACGGATGCCTTCTTCAGCGCCTTCTGGCATTGCTGGCATTGCGTAGTTCTCGTTCATTACTGTTAGGTAGTAGTAAACGTTCTCTTGCTCAGGACCGTACATGCGACGGATACCGTCTTGCATGATTACTGCTAGCTCGTAAGCGAACGTTGGGTCGTAAGAGATACAGTTAGGGATAGTGTTCGCTTGGATGTGCGAGTGACCATCTTCGTGCTGTAGACCTTCACCGTTCAGTGTTGTACGACCTGCAGTAGCACCTAGTAGGAAGCCACGAGCTTGTTGGTCGCCTGCTAGCCATGCCATGTCACCAATACGTTGGAAACCGAACATTGAGTAGTAGATGTAGAACGGGATCATCGGTAGATCGTTTGTGCTGTATGAAGTTGCAGCAGCAACCCATGAAGCCATAGAACCTAGTTCGTTGATACCTTCTTGAAGAACTTGACCAGACGTTGCTTCTTTGTAGTAAGAAACGATGCCTTTATCTTCAGGTGTGTATTCTTGACCGTGTGGGTTGTAGATACCAACCTGACGGAATAGACCTTCCATACCGAATGTACGAGCTTCATCACAGATGATAGGAACGATGTTCTTACCAATGTTCTTATCTTTAAGAAGGATGTTTAGCGTACGTACATAAGCCATAGTTGTAGAGATATCACGCTTCTGTTCACCTAGTAGAGGTGCGAATGCGTCTAGCTCAGGAACCTTGAACTCTTGAGTAAACTTAGGAAGACGTGCAGGTGTGTAACCGTGTAGAGCGTTACGACGAGCGTGCATGTATTCGTACTCAGGCGTACCTTCTTCCAATTTCAGGTAAGGAAGTTCAGCGATCTTCTCATCTGAAAGGATGTCTTCTAGGCCTAGGCGATCACGTAGGTGTTGAACATGAGTCATGTCCATTTTCTTAACACCGTGTGCAATGTTCTTACCTTCAGCTGCATCACCCATGCCGTAACCTTTAACAGTCTTAGCTAGGATTACAGTTGGCTTACCGTTTGTCTCTTTAGCATTGTTGAATGCAGCAAACAGTTTAGAAGAATCGTGACCACCACGCTTAAGAGCGAAAATTTCGTCATCAGTCATGTCTGCAACTAGTGCAGCTGTTTCTGGGTACTTACCAAAGAAGTGCTCACGTACGTATGCGCCATCTTTAGATTTGAATGTTTGGTAGTCACCATCGATAGTTTCGTTCATTAGTTGAAGAAGCTTACCAGTAGTGTCTTTAGCTAGTAGAGAATCCCAGTTGCTACCCCAGATAACTTTAACAACGTTCCAACCTGCACCTTTGAATAGGCCTTCAAGTTCTTGGATGATGCTACCGTTACCCATTACAGGGCCGTCTAGACGCTGTAGGTTACAGTTGATTAGGAAACATAGGTTGTCTAGCTTCTCACGCGCAGCGAAAGAGATAGCACCACGTGATTCTGGCTCATCCATCTCACCGTCACCTAGGAACGCGTATACGCGTTGCGCTGAAGTTTCTTTCAGGCCACGGCCGTCAAGGTACTTAAGGAAGCGCGCTTGGTAGATAGCAGAGATAGGGCCAAGACCCATAGATACTGTCGGGAACTGCCAGAACTCAGGCATCAGTTTCGGGTGCGGGTAAGAAGGGATACCTTTACCATCAACTTCTTGACGGAAGTTATCTAGCTGTTCTTCAGTTAGACGACCTTCAACGAATGCACGAGAGTAGATACCTGGAGAGATGTGACCTTGGTAGTAAACTAGATCGCCACCGTCTGTCTCGTTTGGAGCACGGAAGAAGTGGTTGAAACATACTTCGTAGAACGCTGCTGCTGACTGGTAAGAAGCCATGTGACCACCAAGGTCTAGGTCTTTCTTAGAAGCACGCAATACGATCATGATTGCGTTCCAGCGAATAATCGAACGAATACGACGCTCAAGAGTTACGTCACCAGGGTAAGCTGGCTCTTGTGCTGCTGGAATTGTGTTGATGTAGTTTGTGTTGATGCCTGTAGCCATATCAACACCATCTAAACGTGCTTTATCTAGAACTTGTTCTAGTAAAAACTGTGCACGTTCTACACCTTCTTCACGTACTACTGACTCAAGAGCTTCTAACCAATCTTGAGTTTCCAGAGCATCAACGTCATGCTTCATGTCAGACATGGCGATCTATCCTTTTTGTTAGTTGGATTCTACTAAACACGTAAAAAGCCGAAGTATTACGGCTATTTACCCTGTTGAATTCGACGTAGAGAACGTTCGCGGCGCGACTCTTCCTTCGTCAAATCCAGCAATGTTTCTTCGATGTAAGCTAAATGAGAGTGTGACATTTCACGTGCCTGTTCTGGCTGCCCTGAAACAATCGCATCTACAATGTTAGCTCGATGTATACTCACTTTCTCCACAACGTCTTTACGACGATGCAACAGCTTTAAATTCTCTAAGACGTTTTGTTCGAGTAACGGAGCCAAGCTACGAACAATGTGCAATAACACCACATTGTGCGCTGCCTCTGTTAAAGCAATAAGAAAAGCCATCACCGCTGCAGATTCGGCTTCAATATCACCCTTTTCTTGCGCGCCGTGAATTTTTTCTTGGCAGGCTTGAATACGAGCAAAGTCTTCATCGGTTCCACGCAATGCCGCGAAGTAAGCCGAAATCCCTTCCATCGCATGACGCGATTCCAACAAGTCTAGTTGGGTTTCAGAATGGGACGACAACAAATTAAGCAAAGGATCTGAAAAGCTTTTCCAGATATTTTCGCTAACAAACGTACCTCCACCTTGACGGCGAGTAAGCAAGCGTTTTGCTTCTAAACGTTGTATCGCTTCTCGGATCGAAGGACGAGACACATCGAACTGTTTCGCCAGTTCGCGCTCAGGCGGCAGCTGCTGCCCTGGAGCCAGTGTTCCTTCCACTATCAACCTTTCTAACTCTTGTTCGATAACATCGGAGAGTTTTGGCTGACGAATCCTTTGATAAGCCATAGTTTGTTGTTCTTCTTTTTCTTCGCTGACAATTGGTAATACCAATTTTAAGTTGGGCAGAAATTAACATAATTAAAACGCCACTGTCCAGCCTAAAATTGACCTGCATCATAGAATACAGCGTGAATTAACCATGATTTAACAAATGAAATTTAAAACAGCAACCAAATTGGTCTTACCATTTACAGGGGTAATACTTTTGGGGAGTGTTCGTGCTAGAAAGTTTCAGGATAAAAATGAATTGTTTCAGAAAGATTAGTGTCACTCGTTTAAAAATCGAACCAAGCGCACATTTAGGGTGGAAATTCTGTTCATAAGTTTTAATAAATGAGTGTTTGATAAGTTCGTCACACTCTCAATTTATTGATGCGCTTCTCTCCACCACTTTCTTTACATCGCAACAACAAAAATTCACAAGTCATTATGCTAGGCGTTGACTATTCAACGCCCGCCAGCGGTCAAGCCATCGTCAAAAACGGAGGCTTAAGCTTTGAGATTTTTTTTAAACTTCTGCCAATCGAACACCAAGCCAGGGTCAGTTTTACGCAGAGGCGCTATGTATTGATGGCCAGTGATACGTTCGCTGGTGATTTGAGGGAACGTCGATACGATAGTTTCTGTTAATTGGGCAAGCGCTTGATACTGCTGCTCAGTGTAAGCCACAAAGTCACTACCTTCCAGTTCAATACCAATCGAATAGTCATTGCACCTTTCACGCCCTGCAAAACTCGACTGGCCAGCATGCCAAGCTCGGTCTAAGAAAGAAACGAACTGCACCACTTCCCCATCGCGACGAATCAAACAGTGCGCCGATACGCCCATTTGGTGAATCACCTTAAAAAATGGATGTTCCGAAGCGTCGAGTTTACCCGTAAAAAATTGTTCGATGTAAGGCCCACCAAATTGCCCCGGAGGCAGGCTAATGTTATGAACCACCAGCAGCGAGATATCGTCGGCACTCGGTCGAGCATCAAAATACGGGGAAGGAACATGCCGAGCGTTGTCATACCATCCATTGGAGGTGATCGTCATCTTGGTCTCACTTTCGTTTCTGCTAGCACAATAAGATGTGACCTTGCCCATAGAGCAGTCGCGCTAGCCTCTTTAATTTGAAGTTAAGCAAGAGTATCATTCCATTCCCACTCCCTTTCAAGATTAGATTTGCGATGAAAAACACACATAACAGCCACCAACGCCTTGACTACTTAAAAGAGCAACTGCCTCTAGAGATCACTCGTGCAGTCGCTGAGACCATCAAAGAAGATCTAGGTGGAACGTTAGATCCAGCGGCTGATATTACGGCAAGTCTAATCCCTGCAGACGCAATCAACAGTGCAACCATTATTACCCGTGAGCACGGCGTGTTCTGCGGTAAAGCTTGGGCTGATGAAGTGTTCAAGCAACTGGGCGGTGAAGTGACTATCGAGTGGAATGTAGAAGATGGCGACAAAGTTGAACCAAACCAAACGCTTTGCACGCTAACTGGCCCAGCTCGCGCACTATTAACCGGTGAGCGTAACGCAATGAACTTCATTCAAACGCTATCTGGCTGTGCGACTACGACGGCTATCTACGCAGACAAAATCAAACACACTGAATGCCGCTTGTTAGATACTCGTAAAACAATTCCTGGCCTACGCAGCGCACTGAAATACGCGGTGGCTTGTGGTGGCGGTTTCAATCACCGTATTGGTGTTTTCGATGCTTACCTAATCAAAGAAAACCACATCATCGCTTGTGGTGGCATTGAGAAGGCTATCTCTACAGCAAAAGAGCTGAACCCAGGTAAGCCTGTGGAAGTTGAAACCGAAAGCCTAGAAGAGCTAGAGCAAGCGATCAGCGCTGGCGCAGACATCATCATGCTAGATAACTTCACCACAGACATGATGCGTGAAGCTGTGAAAATCAACGCTGGACGTGCAGCACTAGAAAACTCTGGTAACGTGACGCTAGATACCATTGCTGAGTTCGCTGAAACAGGCGTTGATTACATCTCGGTAGGCGCACTCACTAAGCACCTAAAAGCAATGGATCTTTCGATGAGATTCAAAGCGTAATTTACTGAATAGTAAATAACTTATGACTAAGGCACCGTTAATGACGGTGTCTTTTTTATTGCTTAATTTATCAGTATTTCAATCACTTATTTAAGTCGATCGCATAATTTTGCGTGCTATATGAAACATCGCACTAATAAATACCAAACCACTCGCGACCACACCTGAATCTCATTCCACTTCCCCATTCCGACTTCTATTCTGTCCATCAACCAGTGCCTGCACTGAAACAAACTAAACAATGGATTAGAACAATGAATAACAAAAGTAAAAGAACAAATCAGAAAGGCTTTACGCTGATTGAATTAATGATTGTGGTGGCAATTATTGGGGTTTTATCGGCGATCGCTGTGCCTGCGTACCAAGATTACTCAGCTAAAGGGGCGCTAGGTTCGGCGCTAGCGACATCAACAGCACTAAAAACGCCAGTAGAGCAACATATAGTGGAGAATGGAAGTTTTCCGGCATCAGCAAGTATTGCGATACCTAGCTTTTCACTGGGTACCATAAACGTCGCAGCAAGCGGAGCTACAGGATCAAATGGTAGCATTACCGTAACCCTAACTAGTACTTCCGCAAATGGTGGCATTGTTACTTGGACACGAGAGGATGGTTTGTGGGAGTGCGGTATTTCAGGGACAACCTTTACCCTACAAGGTTGTGGTTAGTGCTAACCAACCTTCCAACCGTTCTATATCAGGCTGATTTACTTAGCCTGACTCAGGAACAAGCCGTTGCGGAACATATACATGCTTCGGGTATTTCGACACCTGAAGCTTTACTCGTTCTGGATTTTTTCACTAGCGAGAGTCTCGCACATAACATTCAGGCCATCTTCGGTCTGCCATTGGTGCAACTCGCCAATGTTGATTATGAAATCTTATGTGACCAATTAGGGCTTCGTGAACTGATCACCAAGTATCGTGCGATACCGATTTCAGTCTCTAATTCTACTCTAACACTCGCCTCAGCCGACCCGACCGATTTACAAGCCGAAGATGATTTCCGATTCGCGACGGGATTACAGATTGAATTAGTTGTCGCTAACTACTCTGAATTAGAAGGCGCAATACGCAAGTTGTATGGCCGCTCTATTTCCGGGCAAGGTTCGAAACGCAAAGAGATCACTCAAGATGAACTCGCCAATCTTGTTGAAGTCTCTGACGACGAGATAGCGTCGATTGAAGACCTCAGCCAGGACGACTCCCCCGTTAGCCGGTTTATCAATCAGATACTGGTTGATGCGGTACGCAAAGGTGCATCAGATATCCACTTCGAACCTTATGAAGAGCACTACCGAGTACGCCTGCGTTGTGATGGCATCCTTGTCGAGATTCAACAGCCAGCCTCCCACTTAAGTCGCCGTTTATCAGCCCGTTTAAAGATTCTCGCCAAGCTTGATATCGCCGAACGTCGCTTACCTCAAGATGGTCGTATTAAATTACGTTTAAACGACGAACTGGCGATTGATATGCGTGTATCGACGCTGCCAACTCTCTGGGGAGAAAAGATCGTTCTTCGTCTTTTAGACAGCAGCGCTGCCAATCTCGATATCGATAAGCTCGGTTACAGCGAGGATCAAAAAACACTCTACCTTAATGCATTGAAACGCCCACAAGGGATGATCTTAATGACCGGGCCAACCGGCAGTGGCAAAACCGTCTCTCTTTATACTGGCCTTCAAATTCTTAACACCACTGAACGCAACATCTCAACAGCCGAAGATCCGGTGGAGATTAACCTGTGTGGCATCAATCAGGTACAAGTGACGCCTAAGATCGGCTTTGGATTTGCTGAGGCGCTGCGATCATTTTTACGACAAGATCCTGATGTGGTGATGGTTGGAGAGATCCGCGACTTGGAAACCGCAGAGATCGCGATCAAAGCCTCACAAACAGGCCACTTAGTGCTTTCGACACTGCACACCAATTCGGCAGCAGAAACCGTGACTCGCCTCTCTCATATGGGGATAGAACCTTTTAACCTCGCTTCATCATTAAGCCTGATTATCGCCCAACGACTGGCAAGACGACTGTGCGACCACTGTAAAGCCGCTGATGACTCACCTGATATATTTCTACGCCACTCTATTCCCAATAGCCAAATCATCTACAAAGCCAGCTCACAAGGATGCAATGAGTGTAATCAGGGATACTCGGGGCGAGTCGGTATCTATGAAGTCATGCCGTTTAGCGACCAACTGAAAAATAGCCTGATCGACAAACCGAACGCGTTAGCCATTGAAAACTTGGCACGTCGAGAGGGCATGAGAACTCTGCAAGAGTCGGGGCTAGATAAATTGCTTGAAGGCACCACCAGCTATCAAGAGCTACAACGTGTTCTATACCTATAATTCACGGAGCGAAAATGAGTAGTAAAAGCAAACAATCACAACTAAAAAACTACCATTGGAAGGGAATCAATAGTTCTGGCAAGAAAGTGTCTGGGCAGAGCTTAGCGCTCACCGAATTAGAAGTACGAGAGAAGCTCAAAGAGCAGCACATTCAGATTAAGAAAATCAAAAAGAAAAGCATCTCAGCAATCACTCGTTTAACCCATCGAGTCAAAGCCAAAGACATCACTATTTTGACTCGCCAACTGGCTACCATGTTGGCGACTGGTGTGCCGATCGTGCAAGCCATCAAGCTGGTGTCAGACAATCACCGCAAAGCAGAAATGAAATCGATTTTATCGCACATCTGCAAAGGTGTAGAAGCTGGCACGCCAATCTCAAAAGCAATGCGAACTGCAAGCCGCCACTTTGATGACCTATACACTGATTTGGTCGCCACAGGCGAGCTCTCCGGTAACCTTGCACAAGTATTTGAACGCTTGGCGACCTATCGTGAAAAGAGTGAGCAACTAAAATCCAAGGTTATAAAGGCTCTCATCTACCCAGCAATGGTTGTAGCGGTCGCCCTTACCGTTTCCTACTTAATGCTGACCATGGTGATTCCAGAGTTTGAGTCGATGTTTTCAGGCTTTGGCGCCGACCTGCCTTGGTTCACCCAACAAGTACTCTACCTTTCCCATTGGATGCAGGCTTACAGTTTTTATACGGCTGTAGGCATCGGGCTTGTTGTTCTGATTATTTACCAACTATGCCAGCGCTCCCACTCGTTCAGACTGTCTGTCAGTCGGCTAGGATTGCGCTTCCCTGTTCTCGGTGGCGTATTAGCGAAAGCCTCAATAGCCAAATTCAGCCGAACCTTATCAACAAGCTTTAGTTCCGGTATTCCTATTTTAATGAGCCTAAAAACCACAGCCAAAACCGCAGGCAACCTACATTATGAATCAGCAATCATTGAGGTTCACCGAGAAACCGCAGCAGGCATGCCGATGTATATCGCGATGCGCAATACCAATGCCTTCCCTGAAATGGTGTTGCAGATGGTGATGATTGGTGAAGAGTCGGGCAACCTTGATGATATGCTCAATAAAGTCGCTTCCATTTACGAGTTTGAAGTAGACAACACCGTCGACAATTTAGGCAAAATTTTAGAACCATTGATCATCGTATTTTTGGGAACGGTTGTTGGCGGGCTTGTGGTTGCGATGTACTTACCGATCTTTAATCTTATGAGTGTGTTAGGATAGCCAAAAGCAACTTAACACCCATGAGTAGCAAACTTCTGCTCATATAGATCAAGTGGTAAAGGACACTATGGAAGTATTTCACTACTATCCTTGGCTATTCCCCGTATTAGCTTTCATTTTTAGCCTTCTTATCGGCAGCTTCCTCAATGTAGTCATACACCGCTTACCGATTATGATGGAGCGAGAGTGGCAACAAGAGTGCTCGGAATATTTCTCTCAATATAAAATTCCAGCGCCAGAGGGAAAGTTCAATCTCAGCATTCCTCGTTCAACCTGCCCGAAATGCAAAACCCAATTAAGAATCGTCGACAATATCCCAGTGTTAAGCTGGTTGCTCTTAAAGGGTAAGTGCCACAGCTGCGCTAATCCAATCAGTGCTCGCTACCCTTTGGTCGAACTGCTTACAGCAATACTTTGCACAATGGTTGCTAGCCACTTTGGTTTCAGTTACTACGCCATTGCTTTGATTCTTTTCACCTTCGCACTGATTACCGCGACCTTTATCGATCTCGATACCATGTTGTTGCCTGATCAAATCACCTTGCCTTTGGTATGGTCCGGTATCGCATTAGCACTGTTTAATATCGGCCCAGTATCGCTGCAAGATTCCGTGGTTGGCGCAATGGCTGGTTACCTCGCTTTATGGTCTGTTTATTGGTTGTTCAAACTACTGACAGGCAAAGAAGGCATGGGTTACGGTGACTTCAAACTCCTGGCTGCGCTTGGCGCATGGCTTGGTTGGCAGCACCTACCGATGATCATCCTTTTATCTTCGCTTGTTGGCCTTGTGTTTGGTTTGATTCAACTTCGCTTGAAACAGCAAGGCATAGATAAAGCCTTTCCATTTGGGCCCTACCTTGCGATTGCGGGTTGGGTAAGCTTGATGTGGGGTAACGACATCATGGGTTGGTATTTCACTTCTGTACTAGGAATTTAACCATGGCAATCATTATCGGATTAAGCGGTGGTATCGCCAGTGGCAAAACTACGGTCGCTAACCTGTTCAATGAGCATTTTAATATAGATATTGTTGATGCTGATATCGTGGCACGTGAAGTGGTTGCGCTGGGCAGTGTCGGCTTAAAACAGATTACAGAACACTTTGGTGAGTCTATCTTGCTTGACGATGGAACACTCAACCGAAGTAGGCTGCGTGAGCTGATCTTCTCAGATCCTAAAGAAAAGCAGTGGCTCAATGATCTTCTTCATCCCATGATCCGTGACAAAATTGACAGTGACCTGTCTAAAATCACATCCCCGTATGGTTTATTAGTTGCACCGCTATTGGTGGAAAACCAAATGCAAGGCATGGCCGATCGCGTATTAATTGTTGATGTGCCAGCAGAAGTTCAAATAGAACGTACGATGAGTCGTGACAATGTTTCTAGGGAACAAGTTGCATCAATTTTAAAATCACAGGCTTCAAGAGAACAACGCTTAGCAGTTGCAGATGACGTGATTAAAAACCATACTAAAAACCAAGAACTTTTGCCTCAAATCACAGATTTACATCAAAAGTATCTGGCAATCAGTGCTGTAGATGGGTCAGAATAGAACAATGTTGAATGAAGGTTTGCTCGATGATCACCCATAAATTTGAACATCCTCTAAATGAGAAAACACGCATCTACTTAAGAGTCGAATCACTCTTGAGGCAGCTACACTTGTCTTCTACATTTTCCGATGCTCAACAGTATCAACTCTTTTTCCGTTCCATCTTTGATCTGATTGAAATCTTCGAACAGATCCAACTCAAGAGCGAACTGGCAAAAGATATTGAGAAGCAACGTGTAACCTACAAAAGTTGGTTGGATGTTGAAGGTGTCGATCAAGAGATGCTGACATCACTGCTTAATGACATTGGTAACATCTATCGTGATCTGATGCAGGCAGAGCGTTTTGGCCAGTCACTTAAGGAAGACCGCTTCCTGAGTGCCATTCGCCAACGCTTTAATCTTCCAGGTGGCTCATGCTGCTTTGATTTACCGGCACTGCATTATTGGCTGCACCTTCCTCTCGATAAGAGAATGAGAGATGCTAAAGCGTGGATGGATAGCTTACAACCTCTGTATGAAGCGCTAACACTGTGGTTGAAGCTCACCAGAGAGACTGGTCACTTTAAAGAGCAAATCGCTCGCGCTGGCTTCTTCCAGAGCGATGCCGATGAAGCGAATATCCTTCGTCTATCTATTCCAATGCAATACGGTGCCTACCCGATGATCTCAGGTCACAAGAACCGCTTTGCTGTTAAGTTCATGAGCTTTGAAACAGGGCAAGCCTGTACTCAAGACATTGAATTTGAATTGGCTATCTGCACCTAATTAATTTTCTTTTTTTAGTTTGGCTTGAGTCTTCACTCGAGCCTAAACTCACTATTATTACACCTTCAAATTAAGAATCACTATGTCGAAGAAAATCACCATCGTTAAATGCCCTCAATGTAATGCTGACGTTGAATGGGGCGAACAAAGCCCGCACCGCCCGTTTTGCAGCAAGCAATGTCAGATGATTGATTTCGGTGAATGGGCAGACGAAGAGAACAGCATCGCTGGCGCACCAGATATGTCAGATAGCGATGGTTGGTCGGAAGATCCGCACTAAGCGAGTAGCGAGTAGCGA
>NZ_JBFRTU010000137.1:16215-33841 GCF_041474275.1 Vibrio sp. 10N.222.52.B7
GAGTAGCGAGTAGCGAGTAAATTTTGAAGGGTTGGCGTTTAACGTCAATCCTTTTTTATTGCCTATAACACGGCGCTAGTAGAGATTCCCTACTCCTTCCTTCGTCAGTCTAGGGAATGACGGTTAAATATGAGTTTCGGTTTGTTCCGTCATCCTCCAGAGCGAGGAATGAGCTAATTGGGGATCTCTTACCTGCGAAACTCCAAATAACAGACACAAAAAAGCGGAGCCAAATGGCTCCGCTTTTATCGATAGAATGCAAAAAGAATTACTTCTTAGTAAGCTTCTCTTTAATACGAGCTGACTTACCAGAACGCTCACGTAGGTAGTACAACTTGGCACGACGTACTGCACCACGGCGTTTAACTTCGATGCTATCAACCATTGGAGAGTGAGTTTGGAACGCACGCTCTACGCCTTCACCGTTCGAGATCTTACGAACTGTGAATGCAGAGTGTAGACCACGGTTACGAATAGCGATTACAACGCCTTCGAAAGCCTGTAGACGCTCACGGTCACCTTCTTTTACCTTAACCTGAACTACAACAGTGTCACCTGGTGCGAATTTAGGAAGGTCTGATTTTAGTTGCTCTTCTTCAAGAGCCTTGATGATGTTGCTCATTTGTATAAATTCCTAGAATAAACTGATACTAAATTTAATAGGTTACTGCTTGCTTTTCGTTAAGAGCGTTGCTCTTTAATGAATTCAGCCAGTAATTGTTCCTGTTCGTCAGTCAGAGCTAGGTTTTCCAGGAGTTCTGGTCTTCTTAGCCAAGTTCGGCCCAACGATTGTTTCAATCGCCAGCGACGAATGTCCTTATGGTTTCCAGACTTGAGTACCGATGGTACATCTTTATCGTCTAGCACCTCAGGGCGCGTATAATGGGGACAATCTAGCAAACCATTTGCAAAAGAATCTTCTTCTGCTGAAGCGAAATCTCCAAGTACACCCGGAACAAACCGAGATACTGAATCAATCAGCGTCATGGCTGGCAGTTCGCCACCCGTCATCACAAAATCTCCAATCGACCATTCTTCGTCAACTTCAGATTGAATGATGCGCTCATCTACCCCTTCGTAGCGACCACAAATAAGAAGTAAATTCTCGTTTGTTGCCAGCTCTTCAACACCTTTCTGGTCGAGTTTACGACCTTGAGGTGAAAGATAGATGACTTTCGTCTTTCCCGGTGCTGCTTGCTTGGCAGTTTTGATAGCGTCGCGCAAAGGCTGAACCATCATTAACATGCCAGGACCACCACCGTAAGGTCTGTCATCAACAGTGCGATGTTTATCATGAGTGAAATCACGAGGATTCCATGTCTCAATAGATAAAAGACCTTTTTTAACCGCTTGACCTGTTACTCCAAAATCAGTAACAGAACGGAACATTTCAGGAAAAAGGCTAATAATGCCAACCCACATGTGTTCTCTCGCTCTGTAATTTGGAGTTAGAATCCAGGATCCCAGTCAACTTCGATCCGGCGAGCTTCGCGATCAACTTTCTTGATCACTTGCTCTTCAAGGTACGGTACTAACCGTTCCTTTTGGCCAAAAGCATCTTTAAGATTTGCTTTGATTACTAGAACATCGTTCGAGCCAGTTTCTAATAGGTCAGTGACCTCACCAAGGTCGTAACCTTTAGTGGTAAAAACTTGCATACCGAACAATTCGCGCCAGTAGAATTCATCTTCTGACAATTCAGGTAACGAAGCAGGGTCAATAGCAATTTCAAAGTTAGTCATCAGTTGCGCGTCTTCACGAACATCTAATCCCGCTAGCTTACATACATAACCTTGGCCATGACGTTTCCAGCTCTCAACTTTGTACTCAACCCACTTACCCTTTAGGTTTAAATACCAAGGGCTGTAATCAAATATGCTTTCAGCATTGTCTGTGTAGGAGAACACTTTAAGCCAGCCACGAATACCATAGGTAGACCCAAGTTTACCCATGACAATTCTATTGTTTTGCTCGCTCATAGTTTCTTTACCCTTCATCGACATAAGCTATTTCTCTTTAAAAAAGAATTAAGCCGCTTTTTGAGCGTCTTTAACTAGCTTAGCTACACGATCAGATAGAGATGCGCCTTGACCAACCCAGTGGTTAACACGATCTAGGTCTAGACGTAGACCTTCTTCTTGACCTTGAGCAGTAGGGTTAAAGAAACCTACTTTCTCGATGAAACGGCCAGTTGCAGCGTTACGGCTATCCGCAACTACGATTTGATAAAATGGGCGCTTCTTTGCACCGTGACGTGCCAAACGAATGGTTACCATGTCGTCCTCTTTGCTTTCTTAATAAAATAATTAACCCCAAGTATAAGTAAATAGCTTGGGGTCTCGTGCCAAATTAAAGCCCCGGAATTTTACTCTTATTCCGGTGCAATGCAAGGGCTTTAGCTATTTTTTCACCAACATAGCTGCCGTACACTTTCTGTGACACGGCTAACACTATGAAAAGTAACGTAGCTAAAGCTTACATTTGTAGATTATCGACCAAACGGGTTAAAGCCACCACCCATTCCGCCCATACCTCCACCGCCGCCCATCATGCCTTGCATGTTGCGCATCATGCCTTTCATGCCACCTTTCTGCATCTTCTTCATCATCTTCTGCATTTGGGTGAACTGCTTAAGCATACGGTTTACATCTTGTACCTGTGTACCAGAACCAGCGGCAATACGCTTTTTGCGTGAGCCTTTGATTAAGTCAGGGCGTTGACGCTCTTTCATGGTCATAGAGTTGATGATCGCTTCCATCTGCTTGAACATCTTGTCATCAACTTTATCTTTAACGTTATCTGGTAGCTGAGACATGCCTGGAAGCTTATCCATCATGCCCATCATGCCGCCCATGTTTTGCATCTGACCTAGCTGTTCACGGAAGTCTTCAAGGTCAAAGCCTTTCTTCTCTTTGAACTTCTTAGCCAGTTTCTCTGCTTTCTCGGTATCAACGTTTTTCTGTAGGTCTTCAATAAGAGACAGTACGTCGCCCATACCTAAGATACGAGAAGCAACACGATCTGGGTGGAACGGTTCTAGTGCGTCAGTCTTTTCACCAACACCCAAGAATTTAATCGGCTTGCCTGTGATATGACGAACAGACAGAGCAGCACCACCACGCGCATCACCATCAACTTTCGTCAAGATAACACCGGTTAGTGGTAACGCATCACCAAAGGCTTTTGCAGTGTTCGCAGCATCTTGACCTGTCATTGCATCAACAACGAACAGTGTCTCTACTGGTTTAATTGCAGTATGAAGCTCTTTGATCTCGCCCATCATCTCTTCATCGATAGCCAAACGACCCGCAGTATCGACAAGTAGCACGTCGTAGAATTTCTTCTTCGCGTGGTCGATTGCAGCGTTTGCAATATCAAGAGGCTTTTGATCAGCTGAAGATGGGAAGAAGTCTACGCCAACATCGCTTGCTAACGTTTCAAGCTGTTTGATCGCCGCTGGACGGTAAACGTCGGCAGACACAACCAAGACTTTCTTCTTGTCACGCTCAGTTAGAAGCTTAGATAGCTTACCTACCGATGTGGTTTTACCCGCACCTTGTAGACCCGCCATTAAGATAACGGCTGGCGGCTGCGCTGCTAGGTTAAGAGCCTCGTTAGACTCACCCATCACCGCTTCAAGTTCAGCTTGAACGATCTTAATGAATTCTTGACCAGGCGTTAGAGATTTAGAAACCTCAACACCCACAGCGCCTTCTTTTACGCGCTTAACAAAATCGCGGACAACGGGCAGTGCAACGTCGGCTTCAAGTAGCGCCATACGTACTTCACGCAGCGTCTCTTTAATATTGTCTTCGGTCAGACGACCTTTACCGCTGATGTTCTTCAGCGTTTTGGATAGACGATCCGTTAAATTATCAAACATAGTTTTCTCTTCGCTCAAAACTGCGACTATTACTGTGAGTATACATTAGCGCGGATTAGAGTCATACCCGTTGTAGAGCGTTAATCATCCGTGCTTGTGATGTGAGACATTATTCACTTGGAATTGAATGAGGTTCGCCATAGCCCCAAAGAGCGATGCGAGGTATAATTCGCCAATTAGTAATCATTAAAATGGATACCATGGACAGTCTTATTGCGATCGCAGCAGCCTTTCTTTATACAATGGCGATTTCCACGATCATTCCAGGTCTCGTGCACCAAACAGGAATCCGTGTAAAAACGGTGTTTATCAGCGCATTACTTGCTCTAGCTTTCCATGCTTGGTTGCTTGGCGATTTGATTTTTAATGCCAGTGGCCAAAACCTCAGTATCTTGAACGTTGCTTCATTAATCAGTTTAATCATATCTGTGGTAATGAGCGGTGCAATGCTCAAAACCCGCTTGTGGTTCATCTTGCCTGTTGTTTATAGTTTCGCAGCGCTTAACCTCATGGCGGCAACGTTTCTTCCAAGTACCTTCATCAAACATCTAGAGAATGACCCGAAACTGCTCGTACACATCTCTTTGGCCTTGTTCTCATACGCGACGCTGACTATCGGTGCGTTATACGCCTTGCAACTCGCGTGGCTTGATCACAAGCTTAAAAAGAAAAAAGCCTTAGTGATTAACCCTAACCTACCTCCTTTAATGATGGTAGAGAGACAGCTTTTCAAGATCATTCTGATTGGTAATGGTTTATTAACGGGTACTTTGCTGACTGGCCTTATCTTCGTACAAGATATGTTTGCTCAAGGAAAGGCGCACAAAGCGGTATTGTCTTTTATCGCTTGGGTTATCTACTCCATCCTTTTATGGGGTCACTACCAAAAAGGTTGGCGTGGACAGAAAGTCACTTGGTTCGCACTTGCCGGCGCCAGCATGCTCACATTGGCCTACTTCGGTAGCCGCTTCGTTCAGGAAATCATCCTGAACTAGTCTGTAAAATAAAGGCAAGGTCTCACACACCTTGCCTTTAAAATATTGAGTCCGTTAGATTCAATTGACATCTCGACCATGTTCGGTCATAAATTAATCAAGATACACAAATAGGAAAAGAATAGTTTTGGACGACATATCAACGGGTATCTTATTTGCGCTACTCGCGTGTCTCATTGTAATTTCTGGTTATTTCTCTGGTTCCGAAACGGGCATGATGTCCTTGAACCGCTACCGTTTAAAGCACTTGGCCAATACGGGTCATAAAGGTGCCAAACGCGTAGAAAAACTTCTGAACCGCCCAGACAGATTGATTGGCCTCATTCTCATCGGCAACAATCTCGTCAACATTCTTGCATCTGCGATCGCTACTATTCTTGGTATGCGCATCTACGGGGATATCGGTGTGGCTATCGCTACTGGTACCCTGACTCTCGTGATCCTCGTATTCGCCGAGGTAACCCCAAAGACTATCGCTTCTCTATTTCCTGAACGTGTCTCTTACGCCAGTAGCATCCTTTTGATGGTGCTGATGAAGGTACTGTCACCGTTGGTGATTTTAGTTAACTTCATTACCAATGGCTTCATTCGTATCTTAGGTGTCAAAGCCAGCCATGATGCAACCGACCACTTGAGCTCCGAAGAGCTTAGAACCGTGGTAAATGAAGCCGGTAGCTTAATCCCTCAACGTCACCAAGATATGTTGGTGTCTATTCTGGATTTAGAGCACGTCACCGTGAACGACATCATGGTGCCGCGTAATGAGATTACTGGTATCGACATCAATGACGACTGGAAATCGATCGTTCGTCAACTTACCCACTCGCCTCATGGTCGCGTAGTGCTGTACCGTGACCAAATAGATGAAGTGGTCGGCATGCTTAGGCTGCGTGAAGCTTACCGTCTGATGCTTGAAAAGAACGAATTCAATAAAGAAACCCTGTTGCGTGCCGCGGATGAGATCTACTTTATTCCTGAAGCGACACCACTCAATATTCAACTGCTTAAGTTTCAACGCAATAAGCAGCGCATCGGTTTGATTGTTGATGAGTATGGCGACATCAATGGTTTGGTTACATTAGAAGATATTCTAGAAGAGATCGTAGGTGAGTTTACCACCTCAATCACCCCAAGCTTATCTGAAGAGATTACTCCGCAAAGCGATGGCAGCTTCTTGATTGAAGGCAGTGCCAATATCCGAGATATCAACAAAGGCTTACAGTGGGCACTGCCTACCGATGGCCCAAGAACGCTGAATGGTTTGATACTGGAACATCTTGAAGATATTCCTGAGAGTCACCTGAGTGTTCAGGTTGCCAGCCACCCAATGGAAATTGTTGAGCTTGAAGAGAACCGCATCAAACTGGTTCGCGTGTTCCCACAGATCGTGAACGGCTAACTGAGTTATCACTGAATCTCTGTCTCGCCCTAAAATACGTTGACGAAAAAGGCCCGGTTCATTGAACCGGGCCTTTTAGTATCTAACTCGCCCTATCTAGGGTAGCTATCAATGACTAGTCGATCTTAAGCTCTTGCAGCATAGACTCTGGCAGTGCCAGTTCATCATTCTTGTTTACAGAGATGCCTGCAGCGATGATCGCATTCGCGATCTCTTTCGCTTCATCCAAAGAGTGCATTGCCGCGGTACCACATTGGTATTCGTTCAGCTCAGGGATCTTATTCTGGTTCTCAACTTTCAGTACGTCTTGCATCGCTGCCAACCAACCGTCAGCCACTTGTTGTTCTGTAGGCGTACCAATCAGGCTCATGTAGAAACCAGTGCGACAGCCCATCGGTGAGATATCGATGATCTCTACATCTGAACCGTTCAATTGATTACGCATGAAACCAGCATATAGGTGCTCTAGAGTATGGATACCTTTCTCAGATAGGATGTCTTTGTTTGGCGCAGTAAAACGCAGGTCAAACACAGTGATGGTATCCCCTTTTGGGGTTTGCATTGTTTTAGCAACACGAACGGCAGGTGCGTTCATGCGTGTGTGATCAACAGTGAAACTATCTAATAAAGGCATTGCTCTTCTCCATGACGGCTGGCTTTAGAAAAACCAGCTTCGATTGTCTTCTAGTTCTTTGCGGCACTGTTTCAGCTGCCATCCATAATCTTTTGCTTGCTGTTCGACTTTGCGCGCCACCTTAATTAGCGATGGCTTGCTGTTGTATGACTTACGCTTATAACCACCACGGCCTTCATGATAAGCCAGGTATTGGTTATATGGGTCCCATAGTGAGATGCCCAATTGACGACGCGTCTCGCTGGTATACCAACCGATGAACATCAATGCATCATCAAAGTTGGTTCTTGAACCACCGTTATTGGTCGCCTTTTGGAAGTCTTCCCAAGCAGGATCTTGAGCTTGTGCATAACCGTAGGCACTGCTTACACGCCCCCACGGTATAAAGCCAAGAATGTAATCTTTAGGTGGGCGCGCATCATGACGATAGCTACTCTCTTGTTTCACAAAAGCCATCGCAACGTTAATCGGCGTTCCCCATTCTTCTTGCATATCCAAGGCATCTTCATACCATGAAGGGTGCTCTCGAAAGATGCTACACAAATTATCTTGCTGCTTTGGCGGTGGCGTTGCACATCCAACCAACAGGCTAGAGACAACACCAACAGTCACTACAGGTAACCATTTACTACTCACTCGAGTAGGCTGACCTAATAAGGCTTGCTTCCTTTCCACCAAAGTCTCGCTATGCTTTTAAATACGAAAAATAATCCGCTAAGAAGCTATCAAAATCTTGAGTGCTTGCTTCTTCACTTTGTTGCTGAGCAATCACAGAACGTTGAACTTCTGCTTCCATCAACTCAGCTGAATATACTTTGTATTGGTGCGCTTTGTGTTGCTGAGCGTACGTTTTACCTAACGCGCAACCCACTTTACCTAAGCCGCCCAATTTTTTGGTCTCTTCTAGCAACTGGCCAGAAATAGTTAGCTCAGGGTTATCAATCCAAGCCTCAAGCGTATCGCATGTTTCTTGGTATGCACGACCACCTTGTTCAGCGTCCATCATCTCGGCAATAGAGCGCAGATCTTTGAAGACACGCTTCGCCCAATCTTGCAGAGACAATCGCTCACCATGACAACCGATTTGCAGCTCTAGACCAACCTGACGACCTTGTAGGATCACCTTGTTCCAGTTATCGCGCCAGCATTCAAGCTCGCAGTTATCCATCTCAGCAGAGTCCGTTAGCACACTCCACGTTAGGAATAAGTCTAGGAAGCGAACCTGCTGCTCATTGATACCAATTGAGCTGAATGGGTTTACATCTAAAGAACGAACCTCAATGTACTCAACACCACCGCGTGCCAATGCTTCAGATGGTTTCTCACCACTCTTCGCGACACGCTTAGGGCGGATTGGAGCGTAAAGCTCATTTTCAATTTGCAGTACGTTGCTATTCAACTGACGGTATTCACCATCAACCTTAGTGCCAATCTCGGCAAATTCTTCTGATGGTGTGCGAATCGCTTGATTCAAACCTTCAAGGTATTGGTCTAGGCTGTTGAAACCAATCTTCAACACACTTTGCGCACTGTTCGTGTAGCCAAGGTCGCTCAGGCGCAGCGCCGTTGCTTTTGGCAGATACAATGTCTCACCAACCTTTTCAAAAGGTAGGTTTGTTTCTCTTCCTTTGATGAAAGAAGAACATAGCGCAGGTGAAGCACCGAAGAAGTATGGGATTAACCAACCAAAGCGGTAGTAGTTACGAATCAAACCAAAGTAAGCATCTGACTTAGATTCACAACGCGCTTCTTCAGTTTGCTCTCCAAACAGGCTATCCCAAAAGCTTTCTGGGAAAGAGAAGTTGAAGTGAACACCAGAGATAATCTGCATCAGGCTACCGTAACGACGTTTTAGGCCTTCACGATATAGGGTCTTCATCTTACCGTTATTCGAGGTGCCGTATTGCGCTAGCTGAATGTAATCTTCACTGCCAACGTAACAAGGCATAGAAAGCGGCCATAGTTTTTCGCCGTCTAACTTGGTTTGCGTGAAGTGGTGGATATCAGACAACTGATTCAAAAGCGTCGGAACGTCGTTAGAAACAGGCGTGATAAATTCCAGTAGCGACTCAGAGAAATCGGTCGTTACCCATTCGTTCATCAACGCAGATCCCAAAGCCTCAGGGTGCGGCCCAGTAGCAAGGTGCCCATCTTCCGTGTAGCGTAATGTTTCCCTTTCAACACCACGACCAAATTGAGAGAAGGTCTTAGGGTTGGTTGCAACTTGCTTTAGTCGCGCAGCAAAATCAGTCAAAATTCAGTTCACTTATCTTATATTGTTCTGATTAGAACTATCATAAATTAGGTTGGAGGAGAAAAGTAGAGTCTCTTCCCTCCCCCTTTAATGTGTACTCTAACGAATGATTTCAAGCTCTTCTATTGGAATATCTAACTTTTCTAATTGCGGGCGAAGCGAAGTCGCGTCACCAACAACGATTATTTGATAATCATTCGGGTCAAACCATTTCTTAGATAGCTCGTTTAAGGTCTCTTTTGAAACCGTTTCAACTATCTGATTACGCTGTTGTAGGTAATCTTCATCAAGGCTCAATGCAACAATATTACTCAACAACCCCGCCTTTTGACTTGGCGTTTCGTATTTAAGTGCATCTTGTTGACCGACGGCAAGGCGCATAAATTTCACCTCTTCGTCAGTTAATCCACTTTGGCTAAACTCATTCAGCTCATTAATAAACTCTTGAATCGATGGAACCGTCGCATTCGCCCTTACCTGCGCGCTAAATACCACTGCGCCAGTTTCACGAGTACTTGCGAAGTAACCGCTTGCACCGTAAGTGTAGGCTTTGTCTTCACGTAGGTTCTGGTTGATACGGCTATTGAAGTTGCCCGCTAAGTTAAAGTTAGCTAACTGGCTCAAATACAATTCGCCCGTCGCATCAAACGGCAGGCCCTTACGAACCAAGCGAACAATGCTTTGCGGCGCACCCGGTTTATCAACTAAGTACAGGTGCTGACCAGAAAGCTCTTTAACGATCTGTGGACGCGTTAATGGTGCCGAATCGCCTTGCCACTCTTCAAAGAATTGTAGCTGTTTCCCTACCTCTTTCTTCGAGATGTCTCCCACCACAACAATATTGGCACCTTCTGGTGTGTAATGTTGCGCATAGAATTTTTTCACATCGTCTAAGGTCAATTTCGATAGAGATTCCTTAGTACCATCACTTGCACGAGCAAAAACAGTGTCACCAAACAGCACTTCACGGGTTGCTTGAGAAGCCATCCAGCTTGGCTGCTGATGCTGATACACAACGCCTTCTAGCATCTGTTTCTTAACGCGCTCAAAATCTTGCTCATCGAACTTAGGATCGAATAGAACCTCTTGCACAATCGCTAAGGTTTGAGGCAAGTTTTTCTCTAGCGTCGAGACTGAAATATCTGTGGTGTAGCTGCCCGCACTAATGCTCACGCTGCTACCAAGTTTATCTAAGGTCGCTTGTAACTCTTCAACGGTTCGTTTAGTTGAGCCTTCTTCCATCATCGAAGCCGTTAGGTTCGCTAGGCCTTCTTGCCCTTTGCGAACATAGCGTTCGCCTGCAGGCAATTGAATTTGCAGCTGTACTGTCGGAGTTTCACTGGTCACGGTACCAATTAAGTCAGTGCCATTTGCAAAGTGCATGCGGTACAACTCAGGCATGGTCGCCTCAACACCAAAGTTCACTTCTGGCATCACACTGCGATCAAAGGTATCCGGTGCCTTTCTGAAATCCAGTTGATCTTCCGTCACCTTGCTGTATTCCGGCAACGTACGTGGTGGCGTGGTAAAGGTCGCTTCACGAACCGCCAAATCGAGCTTTTTCTTAGGAACCACACTCAAGGTAACCTTGTGCTTACCTTCGATGAAATTTTGGTATGCCTTGCTCACGCTCTCAGGCGTCACCGCTCGGATTTGATCGAGTTGTGATTCAATGCGATCAGGCTGACCATAGAAGGTTTGGTTCGACGCGAGTTGCGACACCTTACCTTTAACGCTTTGCAATGCAAAAACAGCATTCGCTTCGGCCATGCCAGTGATCTGGTCTAAACGCTCTTGCTCAACGCCCTCTTTCGAGAATTGCTCCAGGGTATCCATCAGCTCTTTATTGAGAACCGTCAAATCGCCTTTTTCACCTGAGTTGCCCATTGCATACACGTACATGGTACACGCCAACTCAGCACAATCATGGAAAGAGCCAGCGCTGACGGCCTTCTGCGTTTTTACGAGGTTTTGATATAGGTAACTGTTGGTACCTGAACCTAACACGTTAGACAATGCATTCAGTGAAGCTTGCGTCTCTTCACCGCGATACGTTGTTGGCCACCCCACCAGCACCATCGGCTGACGAATATTGTCTTCTAAGGTGATGTATTTATCTTCTGTTAGAACAGCAGGTTGCTTCTCTGCCGCCTTCACTTCAGGGCCTTGAGGAATTGAACCAAAGTACTTGTTAACCCATTCTAGCGTGTCATCAACGTCGATATCACCACCAATCGTTAACACGGCATTGTTTGGGCCGTACCAACGCAGGAAGAACGCTTTAAGATCATTCACGTCAACACGATCAAGATCTTCAACATAGCCGATTGGTTGCCAAGAGTAAGGGTGACCTTCTGGGTATAGCGCTTCGCCCATGCGTTCCCACATTAAGCCGTAAGGACGATTTTCGTAGCTCTGCGCTCGCTCGTTCTTGACCGTGCCTCTTTGAACCTCAAATTTCTTCTGAGAAACAGCATCCAACAAGAAGCCCATTCGGTCTGATTCTAACCACAACATTTTCTCAAGTTGGTTAGAAGGAACAGTTTCAAAATAGTTGGTGCGGTCACGGTTGGTCGTGCCGTTTAACGAGCCACCCGCTTCGGTAATGATCTTAAAGTGCTGTTGGTCACCAACGTTCTCTGAACCCTGGAACATCATGTGCTCAAAGAAGTGAGCAAATCCCGACTTGCCTATCTCTTCACGTGCTGAACCGACGTGATAAGTTACATCAACATGCACCAACGGATCGGAATCATCAGGGGAAAGAATAACTGTCAGACCGTTTTCAAGCTGATACTTGGTGTAAGGAATCACTACTTTATCTTTAGAGGGCTTAACCTCTTCTAACAGAGTGACACCTTCAGGTAACGAGGAAAAGAAGGGCGTTGAGCTAGGTACATTGTAAGAACAGCCAGCAATGGCGATAAGAGAAAATGTACCAAGTAAAACCTTTTTCATAGGTTCTCCTTAGAAAAAACCGAAGTAGATAGCAGCAAGTAAGCTATAGCGAGCGGCTTTGCCAATCGCTATCAAAATAACGCTAGGGATGAATTTCATTCTTAGCCAACCCGCAGCGAGACACAAAGGGTCACCAATGATCGGTAACCAACTAAATAACAGTGTCCAGTAGCCATAGCGACTCAGCCAAGCCATAGCCTTATGACCATGCTTTTCAGATTGAGTTCGATTAGGCAACCACAAACCAATCCAATAGTTAGTCAGGCCGCCTAAGGTATTGCCTAATGTCGCCACTAGAATGATCGATGAGGTTGAAAACTGATCTAAGCTCAATGCAGCCACAAGGCTAGCTTCTGAACCACCGGGGAGTAACGTGGCACTCAAGAAGCCACTAATGAAGAGTACCCACAGCGCCGAGTCCGAGAACCACAGCGCGATATTTTCAAAAAGGGAGTTAAAAAATTCTAACACTGCCTATCAACTTTCTTGCATTTTAAGTAGCACCTTGCCTCTGGTGTGTCCGGTTTCAACCTGCAGGTGCGCCGACTGCGCCTCGTCTAATTGGTAGATACCTTGAATTTCTGTTTTGAGTAATCCGACACTGACCATGTAAAGCATAGTGTCCATTTGCTCAGGGCTTGGTTCAACCAGCATGCCTGATGCAGTAAAACCTAATAGTGTGGCTTTTTCGCAGATAAGTTCTGCAGATAGAGTCGGCACAGTCACGACTCGCGCGTCATCTTTTAGGCACTTCAATGCATCAAGCGCGGTATCGCCGCCGACCAAGTCAATCAACACATCGACATCAGATACTCTTTCTGATGCTGGTGCAAACTTATAGTTAATCGCGTGAGCACCTAGCGTCGCAAGGTAATCAAGGTTGGCTTCGCTGCAGGTTGTGTAAACCTCTGCTTTTGCTGCCACTGCAATTTGAACCGCAAGGTGACCAACGCCGCCCGCGCCCGCCAAGATAAGCACGCGGTCGCCTTCTTTCACTTCGGCTTTGTTGAGCGCTTGTGCCGCTGTTTGACTCGCGAGTGGTAATGCAGCTGCCGCTTCTAGAGTGACAGAATCAGGAACCATACTTAATGCAGCTTCTGGAACACACACATATTGGCTGTAACCGCCACCTTGCAGTGGAAAACCAATAAAGCCAGCTACGTTATCACCAACAGTAAAGCGTTCAGCCTGTTCGCCTAGCGAGACAATTTGCCCTGAAATATCGTAGCCAGGTACCCAAGGTAGGTTATCTTTGTTTTGTGCTGCCGCCCAACCAAGGCCCGCTCGGGTTTTGACATCAATCGGATTAATGCCTGAAAAGGAAACTTTAACCACCACTTCTCCAGCCTTAGGCTCAGGGATCGCACTGGTTTGAATACTTAGGTTTTCGACGCCGCCGAATTGAGTAATCGCAATCTGTTTATTTTCCATTTCCACATTTCCTTGATTGATAAAAGCCCTAGTGAGCAAGCACCCTAATTAATAAAAAGAAAGGGATGCGAAAGCATCCCTTTGACTATAAACCATTTAATAAGGCTAAGTTAACCGCTCATTCGTAAATTGACGACCAATTAACGTAACGATACATGACCCAGCAAATCCACTAGCCCACGAGAGCTAATAGAATACCCGCCGCAACCGCACTACCAAGTACACCGGCTACGTTCGGGCCCATTGCATGCATCAACAAGAAGTTCTGAGGGTTTGCCTCAAGACCAACCTTGTTCACAACACGTGCCGCCATTGGAACCGCTGATACGCCAGCTGCGCCAATCAGTGGGTTGATGTCCTCTTTCGAGAATCGGTTCAACACCTTAGCCATCAATACACCACCCGCCGTACCGATACTGAACGCGACCGCACCTAAACCTAGAATACCCAATGTTTCTAAGTTCAAGAACGTATCCGCTTGAAGCTTAGAACCAACCCCTAGACCTAGGAAAATAGTTACAACGTTAATCAGTTCGTTTTGAGCTGTTTTTGAAAGGCGATCAACCACACCCGCTTCACGCATTAAGTTACCCAAACAGAACATACCAACTAGAGGTGTTGCTGAAGGTAGGAACAAAATCGTCATCAGTAGTACAGCAAGCGGGAAAAGAATCTTCTCGGCTTTGCTAACGTGACGAAGTTGAGCCATCTTAATTTTGCGCTCTTCAGGAGACGTTAACGCTTTCATGATTGGTGGCTGAATGATCGGAACCAAAGCCATGTAGCTATAAGCCGCTACTGCAATGGCACCTAAAAGATCCGGAGATAACTTACTCGCCAAGAAGATCGCAGTTGGGCCATCGGCACCACCAATGATCGCAATTGACGAAGCATCGGCCATCGAGAACTCCATTCCTGGAACGTAGTTCAGCAAGATCGCGCCAAATAGCGTCGCGAAGATACCAAACTGAGCCGCAGCCCCTAGCCACAACGTTTTAGGGTTCGCAATCAACGCACCGAAGTCCGTCATCGCACCAACACCCATAAAGATCAGCAGTGGGAAAATACCTGTCTCAATACCAATGTAGTAGACGTAGTAGAGCAAACCACCTGGATCAGTAAACCCAGCATTTGGAATGTTTGCTAATACAGCACCAAAACCAATAGGCAGTAGAAGTAACGGTTCAAATCCTTTACGAATTGCCAAAAACAACAGTAAGCAACCAACCAGCATCATACAGATCTGGCCGAACTCAAAGTTCGCAATCCCTGTTTCAGACCATAAGGTCATCAATCCTTCCATGGTACTCCCTTACGCTAAGCTTAGTAGTGGAGCGCCTACAGTAACTGCATCGCCTTCTTTAACATTCAATTCTTGAACGATACCACCACGAGCAGCACGAACTTCCGTTTCCATCTTCATCGCTTCTAGGATTAGTAGAACGTCGCCTTCAGAAACCTCAGTACCCGCCTGAACGTTTACTTTAAAGATGTTACCCGCCAATGGAGCTGGAACCGCTTCAGCGTCAGACGCTGCTACTGGTGCAGCCTGAGCAGGTTTTGCAGATGGCGCCACCGATGTCAGTTCACCTTGTGGGCCAACTTCAACATCGTAAACTTGACCATCAACCTTCACGCTGTAGCTTTCAATACCACCAGAAGCTTGTACAGGAGCTGCAGCAACTGGAGCCGCAACTTCTAGCGTTGGTGCAGGTTCAAATGCTTCAGGATTACGACGGTTCTTAAGGAACTTAAGACCCACTTGTGGGAAGAGCGCGTAAGTCAGTACATCATCAACCGTATCTTCAGCTAGAGAGATACCCTCTGATTTCGCTTTCTCTAACAGATCCGTCGTTAACGTATCCATTTCAGACTTAAGTAAATCAGCAGGACGACAAGTAATCGGCTCTGCACCGTCTAGAACTTTCGCTTGCAGTTCAGCATCCACTTCAGCAGGAGCTTGACCGTATTCACCTTTCAGTAGACCAGCAGTCTCTTTCGTGATGCTCTTATAGCGTTCGCCCGTTAAGACGTTAATAACCGCTTGAGTACCGACAATCTGAGAAGTTGGCGTTACTAAAGGAATGTAACCAAGCTCTTTACGTACGCGTGGGATCTCTTCTAGAACTTCATCCATGCGATCGGCGGCGCCTTGCTCTTTAAGCTGGCCTTCCATGTTAGTTAACATTCCGCCAGGAACTTGAGCGATTAAGATGCGAGAATCGACACCTTTTAGCTGACCTTCCCATTTCGCGTACTTTTTACGTACATCACGGAAGTAAGCCGCGATGGGTTCGATTTGGTCTAGTTTAAGATTCGTGTCGCGCTCTGTACCTTCTAACATCGCAACAACCGTTTCGGTTGGCGTATGACCGTAAGTACAGCTCATTGAAGAAATAGCGGTATCTAGAATGTCGATACCCGCTTCAACGGCTTTAACCGCTGTTGCAGTCGATAGACCAGTTGTCGCGTGGCTATGCAGTGCCAGAGGAACGTCACACGATGCTTTGATACGTGTAATCAGCTCTTCTGCTTCATACGGCTTTAATAAACCTGACATATCTTTGATACATAGTGAGTGACAACCTAGGTCCTCTAGGCGCTTAGCCAAATCAACCCAAGTATCTGAATTGTGGACCGGACTGGTTGTGTAAGACAACGTACCTTGAGCGTGGCCACCAACGTCGATCGTTGCTTTCACTGCTTTTTCAAAGTTACGCACGTCATTCATCGCATCAAAGATACGGAATACGTCCATGCCGTTTTTATGGGCACGTTCAACAAATTTTTCTACTACATCATCCGCGTAGTGACGGTAGCCCAATAGGTTTTGACCACGCAGTAGCATCTGCATTGGTGTGTTTGGCATCGCTTTTTTCAGCTCACGCAAACGCTCCCATGGATCCTCGCCAAGAAAACGGATACACGAATCAAACGTCGCGCCGCCCCAAGTCTCAAGTGACCAGTAACCGACTTTATCCAGTTCTGCCGCAATTGGCAGCATATCTTCGATACGCATACGAGTAGCAAATAGTGACTGGTGCGCGTCACGAAGTACCACATCTGTGATAGCTAGTGGTTTAGACATGCTCATAAACTCCTTTTTAATCCTTTAAATACTACTTAGCAGTAGACGCACGGTATTGATGAACCGCGGCCGAAATTGCAGCCACTACCTGTGGACTAACAGCTGAAGGGTTTGATTGTGATTTTTGAATTTTTTTAGGTGCTGCGATCGGCTCTGGTACTTCTTCTGGTACCAGTTTTGACATCAACCGAACGAGGTAAACTAGAATAGTTAGGAAAATAAAGACAACGGACATCCCCGTTATCATTAGAGTCGCCGCATCTCCTAGCAGGCTTCCAATATTAGTCATGTTGCTTCCTTTCTTCGTCATCCTGACATACGTACAGGATTTCAGCGAATAGTGATCCCGACCCATGGATTATCTCGATTGGTAAAAGTTTGTCAATTTTGTTTAAGGTTCTGTTACGGATAACGCACACATAAGGTTAATTATTCGCCTATCAGATCACATAAATCTGTCAAATACGTCATTTTTAGATATTTAAACTGTGACTTAAACGGGGCTTTTCTGGGAATTGATATGAGAAAGGTGGAATAACAAAGAAGCAATCAAGAACTACTTTAAATACAACAAGTTAAACAACGAACAAATTTAACATTGTCGCAACAAATTTGCAGCAGACATAAAAAAAGCCTCGTATAAACGAGGCTTTTTTTAATAATGTGGCGCGCTCTGGAGGATTCGAACCTCCGACCGCCTGGTTCGTAGCCAGGTACTCTATCCAGCTGAGCTAAGAGCGCACGGTTTTAATATCAATTCATTGTTACTAACAACAGATCAATATAAGGGTTTCATTCTTATAAGAAAAAAGCCCTAAATAGTGGCGCGTCCTGGAGGATTCGAACCTCCGACCGCCTGGTTCGTAGCCAGGTACTCTATCCAGCTGAGCTAAGGACGCGCAGTTTTCGATATCGGTATTCCCAATATCAGGAGTTCACAAGGAAACCCTAAAGAGTGGCGCGTCCTGGAGGATTCGAACCTCC
>NZ_JBFRTU010000138.1:0-234 GCF_041474275.1 Vibrio sp. 10N.222.52.B7
TAGAAGATTAAAGGCTGTCATGGAGAGATGAAACAGAAGTGATGTAACAGATAGTCAGGGTAAAAACGGATTTCAATATGGAGCTTCAGTTTACAGTGTAAATCCAAGATTCTAATTTACACTGTAAATCTAATTTGTAGCGGTCAGTCTATTTAAATGATGGCTAGCCTATTTACACTGTAAATTTGCTAACAGAGCATCGACATCTTTACGAAACTGAATCTCTGCTTGTTT
>NZ_JBFRTU010000139.1:0-259 GCF_041474275.1 Vibrio sp. 10N.222.52.B7
TTGTTGTTGGTGTTGCCGCCAAAAGTTAATGCCTCTGAAGATAGTGAAAGCTTTGGCCAACGTTGGTTAAAACGTCATTTCGATAAACTGATTTCTGTTTCACAACACAATGAAGCCGGCGATGTAGTTCAAGCAACTCACGCTCTTCCTCAGATGCAAAGCGCCCAAAACGGATTGGATAAATTTGAACAGCAAAACACGGCTGTTGAATTAGTCAAAAAAGTGGTGTCTGGACATCGTAAACGTCCTTTGATTCTCA
>NZ_JBFRTU010000139.1:972-1173 GCF_041474275.1 Vibrio sp. 10N.222.52.B7
AACGTCCTTTGATTCTCACTGCGGATAGAGGGCGTGGTAAAAGCTCGACATTGGGTATTGCCGCAGCGCAGCTGTTAGTTGAGCGTCACGGTTTTAATATTATTGTTACTGCACCTTCAGTGAAAGCGGTAGAGCCGGTATTTTCTCATGCTGGCCAAGGGTTAGAATCTTGCGAAGTGGTCAACGCTACTCACATTCGCC
>NZ_JBFRTU010000139.1:1949-2136 GCF_041474275.1 Vibrio sp. 10N.222.52.B7
AACGCTACTCACATTCGCCATCAAGGGGGAAGTTTGAGATTCGTCGCGCCAGATGAATTACTTAAATCCAAGCCCGATTGTGACCTTCTATTTGTTGACGAAGCGGCTACAATTCCAATTCCGATGCTTAAATCCATGGTCGACATCTATCACCGTATGGTTTTTTCGACCACGGTACACGGTTACG
>NZ_JBFRTU010000139.1:2904-3433 GCF_041474275.1 Vibrio sp. 10N.222.52.B7
ACCACGGTACACGGTTACGAAGGCAGTGGACGAGGGTTCGGTATTAAGTTTGAGTCTTGGCTTTCTGAGCATCGTCCGGGGTGGAAAGGCTTTAAGCTCGAACAACCGATTCGTTGGAATAGCAACGATCCGCTAGAAGCTTGGTTGTTTGATTTCTTCCTACTTGGTAATGACGCATCAGTCACTGAATCGGCGGTTGATGAAATCGAAGGCTTTTCTGCTGACGCAATCAACCAATTAAACTTGGGCGAGTTATCAAAATCAGAATGCTTGGCTAATCCTGAGCAGCTACAACAATGTTTTTCTCTTCTCGTGGATGCGCACTATCAGACCTCGCCAAATGACTTAATGCAATTTCTCAACAATCCAGCAATCCGTTTATACGCCGCTTGGCAGCAAGATAAATGTTTAGGTTGTATGTTAGTGACGGAAGAGGGTGGTTTGGACAGCGAGTTGATTACTCAAATTCAACTTGGAAAACGCAGGCCTCAAGGTCACCTTGCTCCAGTATTACTGGCAAACCAACTTG
>NZ_JBFRTU010000139.1:4206-4840 GCF_041474275.1 Vibrio sp. 10N.222.52.B7
TTACTGGCAAACCAACTTGGCTGTACTCAGGCGGCGACCAGTCGTTGCCTTCGAGTTATGCGCATTGCTGTTTCAGCACGTCATCAAGGTTTGGGTATTGGCCGTTGGATGTTGGCTCAGTTATCACAGCAAACCAGCCAAGCAGATTACCTGGCGACAAGCTTTGGCGCGACCAGCGAATTGATTTCTTTTTGGCGGCGTAGTGAATTTGAAGCTGTGCACATCGGCCACCAGCGAGATCAGGCAAGTGGCTGTCACTCGGTTCTGATGGTTAAGGCGCTTAACTCAAACTCTCAAGGCTGGATAAACCAAGTTCAAAATCATTTCGAGCGTAGCTACTGTTTTCTTGTTTCAGGTTCTTTGGTTTCACTTGAAACCCATATGGTACGAGCGCTGCTGCCAAAGAGTGTCCAAACCGTTAGCGAGTTTGAAACTCAGTTAGTTAGAAATTACGTGAACGGTGGCAACAGTTATGATGCGATCAGCTTCAGCGTACTGAACTTGATTCTACTCAGTAACGATCGAAACGTAGGTATTTCTGACTTACTCATCGCAAAGGTTGTTCAGCAGAAAGAGTGGGAGGCTTGTGTCGAACAGTTTAATCTGGTTGGTCGTAAACAAGCAGAGATTCAGT
>NZ_JBFRTU010000140.1:0-10735 GCF_041474275.1 Vibrio sp. 10N.222.52.B7
GTCATTGGGTCAACAGAGCACCATTCAGGGCGATCCATTGGCGTTGCACCAACAAGGTCGGCAGCGCCCGCTGTATTGATGATAAGCGCTGCTTGAGAGTCAAATGAATCACCTAGCTTGCCGCCGTTTGTAGTCTTGCTGCCCAACGTTAGTGGTAGCCACGTACCTGAACCGTTATCGTTGAACTTAGCCACATACAGCGTGCCTTTATCCATGTACTTGTCACCCGCACTTAGGCGATTACTCGGTTCTGCGTCACGCGGGTCCCATTTCTCTTCAGAAACAAATTTGTATAGGTATTCAAAGCGAGAATCGTGACCAGAGTAGAATACGATTGGCTCGCCTTCGGTCAACTTACCAAACGTACAGCCTTCGTGACGGAAACAACCCAGTGCAGAACGTTTCTTAGCGCGAGAGTTTGCTGTGTATGGGTCTATTTCAACAATGTAGCCGTGACCGTGTGCTTCGTTACGGTAATCGTCCATTGCTGACTCACCTGTTGGTGTTACGTCAAAGCGAGCAAATTCGTCTAGGCGTTCTTGTTTGTTACCTGAAAGCGTGTCCCAACCGTAACGTGTTTTGTCAGTAGCGATACCAATACGTTCTTGCGCTGGTGTTGTCACGCCTTTGTTAACGAAATAACCCGGCCAGTTTTCTTCACACGTTAGGTAAGTGCCCCATGGTGTGTAGCCATTACCACAGTTGTTCAACGTGCCACGAGCTTGGCTGCCGTCTTGTGAGAACTTGGTTTTGGTAAATTCACTGTGAGCAACAGGACCAGACAGATCCATTACGGTCGCGCCTGTGTAGCGGCGGTTAAGTGGATCGTTATCGACCATCACCCATTGGTTGCCTTCAAGTTTTACACGAACCACACTCACGCCGTGTGCGTTGATCTCTTTACGTACTTCATCAAGGCTAGGGCGGTTGCCTTCATCGTATGTAGGACCATTAGCGTGCAGTGCTTTTTGGTCGATGTATTCGTGATTAATCACCAACAAACCGTCGTTGCTGTTGCCATTAAGCGGGAAGAAGTGCATGCCGTCGTGGTGCATGCCCAGTGAGTTTGCTTGATCTTGTGCGTTGTTGGTTCCATCTTTTAACCAAGCATTGCCTTGCTTGTTAAGTGGAGTACCCCAAGGAACCAATACTTGTGCTGTATAGCCTTTTGGCACAACGACACTGTCTGTCAGTGAGCCTTTAACCGATTCGAATGCAAGTGTAGCAGTGCTTTTTTGCGGTGCGCTAGATGATGCTGTCGCCGCGTGCGCTGTGCTGTGGCCTGCTAAACCAAAAGCACCAAACGCCGTCATTGCACTGATGCCTAAACCGCCTTTGAGAACATTTCTTCTTGAAAGGTTCGCATCTAAAACTTCTTCGAAGGGTTTGTTTTTGCTCTTATTAAAACGAGTGCTATCAAATGTTTCCTTGCTCATCTTTACTGCTTCCTATTGGCTGATTTTATTATTCGTTATTCATGACTTACCCACCTACTAACTAATTGGTTAATAAGTTGGGTCAATGTGTGACTAATCGTGAAGCAGTTAAGTGACAGATTTTTATAGATTTGATTAAGGTTTTGTTTCTGTAGCACGATTTTTGCCATTAACACCCTTGTGTAATACAAAACTCTTGGGGATTGATGTGGAACTGTGTATAAATGCTTTATCAAACGAAAAGAGAGGCAGTTATGAAATTAGATAAAATCGAAAACAAAAATCGTCGCCTACGCAAAAAGCTATACCTAGGTGAATTCGCGATTCTGGGTTTTGAAGTAAGCTGCAAGACATCGATTACTGATTTTGATCAATACGATGTGTTCATTGATGAGTTCATTGATTTCATCGACAGCATCGGTCTGTGCTTTGGTGGCGGTGGCCTAGAGCTGTTTGAAGGTTTCTTATGCTCAATTGAGCGCTACCGTTCAGTAACAGAAGCAGAACAACTGCAAGTTGCTCAATGGCTTGAAGCTCGTGCTGAAGTAAGCAAAGTGGAAGTTAGCGAACTGATTGACGCAAACTACGCGTTCTAATTTGATGTTGTGTTGTTAGCTCGATTGAAAGGCCAAATACGGCTTAGGAAAGAGTAACAACAGTACGCTAGAATAAAGGCCGAATCGTTAAATCGATTCGGCCTTTTTGCGTTTTATTCGTTCCATTTCTATTCTTTATCTTCTTTTCTATCCCTTCTGACGTAAATGATAAATTGATATTTTTCGATTAAATATTAGTACTTTATCGCTATTTTTATTTGCAGTAATAAGTTTGGATAAACTTGTGAGAGTTTTATGAGAATTCAATGAAGTTGCTGATAGATTTGATCGTTATTCTTAGAGTCAACAACACCACAGTTCGTTCTGGCAAAGGTAACGGTATATCGCTGTTATTCGTTTTGTTGGCAACGATAGGACTCGATAAAGGATGGAATCAAAATGAATAAACGTACTCAAATCAGCTTAGTGATCAGCTCGGCTATGTTGGCCTTCGGAGCGGCTCAAGTTCAGGCTGCTGAGCTTGAAGTCACTGTCACTAATGCAACGAAAGGGATCTACTTTACGCCTATCTTAGCGGCGGCTCATGACTCAAGCTTGTTCATGTTTAGAACGGGTGAAACGGCTTCTTCGGAACTAGAGTCCATGGCCGAAGGTGGCGATATTTCAGGTTTATCTGGTGTCATTGCCAACGCGGGAGGCGTGGTGGTTGAGAACCCAGCGGCCGGCATCCTCAACCCAGGCGTCGCAACTACGTTTGATATCAGTACTGGTGATTTAGAGTACCTATCATTGGGTGCAATGTTGCTGCCGACAAACGACGGCTTTGTTGGTCTAGATAGCTGGAAGATCCCAACTCAAGCGGGCACCTACAAAGCGACTCTAAATGGTTATGACGCAGGCACAGAAGCCAATGATGAGCTGGCGGGCAGTATGCCGAACCCTCCATTCATTACCTTTGGCGCTGGTGGCACAGGTGTAGAAACGGCAGTATCAAACGCTAAGGTTCATATTCATCCAGGTAACATTGGTGATGGTGATGCGGCGGGCGGCATCAGTGACCTCGATAGCAGTAGCCATCGATGGTTAAACCCTGTTGCAACTATCACCATTGTTGTGAAGTAAGGGGGATGTATGAAAGCTAGAATTCTATTTATCGCTGCATCAGTAGCTGTGTTAGCGGGTTGTCCGGACGATGACGACGATTACTATCGCTATGATGTGAGTGTTACTAACCTCACCCCCAATCAACCAATGTCACCACTCGCGGTGTTGACTCACAATACGAATTTTGATCTGTTTGAAGTTGGGCAAAGTGCCTCTGTCGATCTGGAATACTTGGCGGAAGGGGGTAGTAATGCACAATTGCTTGCGCTCAGTGACAGTGACGCCAATGTTTATCAAGGCATCTCAGGCAATGGACTGATTCTTTCAGGTGAGCAAGACACGGTGTCGATTCGTGTCGACCCAAATCAAGAAGGGTATATCTCAGTTGCTTCCATGTTGGTGAACACCAATGATGCGTTTGTCGGCGAATCCGGATTATCGCTCAAGTCATTAGCGGTGGGTGATACCTTTACCATGAACATGAATGTTTGGGATTCGGGAACTGAGCTGAACGATGAGCTTGCTGCAACCATTCCGGGACCAGCAGGCGGTGGTGAAGGTTTTAATACCACACGAGACGACACCGATATAGTGAGTTTTCACTCTGGCGTAATCAGCCAAGATGATGGCCTTACGACTTCTACTTTAAGTGCAAATCATCGTTTCCTTAACCCCGGTGCAAGAATCACCATTACTCGAACTCAGTAACAGGTTGAAAGCACGATGAAAGAATTCCTGCTCTGTTCCGGTCAATTGAAAGGTGGGCGGACTCAGAATAGAGCAGGGATCATGAATAGTGCTGCGGTAAATTTGATGGCAAACATATTGTTGGTTGAAGACGATGATGACTTGGCTGAACTGGTGCAGATGCATCTTAAGTTCCAAGGGCATAACGTAATCAGAGCTAATGTGATTGAAAAGGCTCAGGCGCTCTATAAAGAGGGTCATTTCGATTTGATCGTACTGGATCGTGGCTTACCAGACGGTGACGGACTCGATTTCTGTCGAATGTTGCGTCAGCAAGAGGATTGGACGCCAGTACTCATGCTAACCGCAAGAGACGCTGAGTTAGATAAGGTGTCAGGCTTAGAAGCCGGTGTTGATGACTACATAACGAAACCTTTCAGCGTTCTCGAGTTTCAAGCAAGAGTGAGGAACGTGCTTCGCCGTTTAAGCCATGTCGAATCAGCGACTCAAGAGGTTGTGACAGCAGAATCGATTATGAATTTTGGTGTGCTCACTATTCAACCTGAACGCCATCAGGTGTCACTCAATAACCAAGACGTACCGCTGACAGCTACCGAGTTTACCTTACTTCATTTCTTAGCAACCCGCCCGGGGCGTGTGTATAGCAAAGACGAGCTGCTCGATCATGTTTGGAATACTCATCACTCTGGCTATCACCATACCGTGTGTAGCACAGTCAACCGTCTAAGAACCAAGCTTGCGATGCCGAATAGTGATGATGATTTCATTAAAACCGTTTGGGGTGTTGGTTATAAGTTTGAGTCGAAAGCTTAGGCCTATGTGTCGCGTCCGAAGTTTACTAAAAGGCCAGTAAGACCTAAGAGCCATCGAGGAGAGAACATGAGTTTCAAATCGCGTTTAGTGTTGTTCACCAGTTTGTGGTTTCTGCTCGTGAGTGTGGTGATTGCTTATACCTATAATTGGCAAAAAGAGACCATAGAACAAAGAACTAAGCAGAGCTTACACAAAGAGCTCGCGGTTCATATGCGCGATGATAACCCTCTGATGATAGGGACTGACTACAACCCCAAAGCCCTTAAATCCATATTTCATACCTTGATGTTGATTGGTCCCGATTTCGACATTTATTTTCTCGACAGCCAAGGAAATATCACGACGCACGCTGCGCCAGAAGGCACTGTGTTGGCAAGCCAGATAGACTTAGCACCCATTCAACAGTTTTTAAACGACGAGCCTTATCCCATTCTGGGGGAAGATCCGATCAATCCCGGGGCTCGTAAGGTGTTTTCCGTAGCAGCGATTGAAGAGCTAGGTTCGACCGTCGGGTATCTGTACGTTTTGATTGGCAGTAATCGTCACACCGTGATTGCCAATTCGCAGGTCGACACGCCATACATTGCGCTCGCGGGGCTCATGCTGATCTCTATCTTGGGTTTTGCAGTTGGGGCTTATCTATTGGTTAAACGTAGCCTGTTAAACCCAATAGAAGCAGTAACCAACAAGCTGCAACAACAAGCAGAGCAAGATTTTCGATTGGACCCGAACTTCATTCATCAAGTACCAGAATTGGTGCCGATTGCACGCTCGTATCAGTTGATGGCGAAGCACATTCAACAGCAATTTTTGCAACTTGAATATCAGTCGTCACATCGAAGACAAAGCTTATTACAGCTCAGTCATGATTTGAAAACGCCATTGTCGAGTGTATTGGGGTATCTAGAAACGTGGAGGATTCAAAACCCACATTCGGATCCACTCATAGATGTGGCATATCGCAATGGCAACAAGTTATCTGAACAGCTCCATTCGCTGTTAGATAGCGCCAAGAAAGATAACCCGGTACCCACATATCAATACGCTTCAATCGATTTCAATGGGCTGATGAGCGAATGCTTAGAAACGATACAAAGCAAATATCGCCATAAAAATGTTGAGTTGAACATTAATATGCCTATTGGAATCAAGGCTGTGGGTGACAGTGATCTGCTTGAGAGGTTGATTTTGAATCTGTTAGATAATGCATTGAGGCATAGCCCAAGTGGCACTGTGGTGTCGTTAGATGTTGGTTTTGAAGCGGATTCCAAACGGGTGAAGGTGGTGATTCATAATGAGGTTGAACTGGAAGCGCCGAATGGTTCTTTGGGAATAGGAACCAAGATCGCGCAGTCGATATTGATGTTACATCACAGCGTGCTAGAAACAACAAAGGCAGAGAACTCCTTTCAGCAAAGCTTTTATTTGCCTTCGGTATAGCTCTGTCTGCCTTCGTTTAGCTCGATGTATACTTACGTAGAACTAACGTTAAGCGTCTTTACTGTCTTCGTTGCTTTCGTTCACTTTCGCGTAGAAGTGAAGTAGCTCAGTTAATTCTTTAACCCAGCCAAACGCATCTTTAGGTGCGTTCTTTAAGATCTTTTCTACTTTCTCACAGTGTACTTCGATTGCGATTGCTTCTTCAAGGTTGAAAGAAATTGAGTAGAAGTGCCAAAGCAGTAGGCGAGTCATTCGCTCGATGTTCTGTTGCGAGTTATCCGACTCTGAGAAGGCTAGGTTTACTTCACCAAGCGCGATAGCTGTCATTCGAAGCATTGCGTCAAATTTCGCTGATTGCATGCGTTCTTCGCTGGTGACTTCTTCTTGCTCGAACGTAAACAATTCCGTCATTGCATCTTCAGGTACAAGGCGATGAATCATTCTTAAACTAAATTCTTCTAGTTCATGGCGAGGCATGGTGATTAAGCAATTTAAGGTGTAGTCGCGTTGCATGGTGTTCTCTTGGATCTGCAAAAAGGTCGGACAGTTTAATGGAGAAGCGAGTTTAGAAAAAGCAGATTTTAGATAAGCCTGCGTTGGCAGGCTTATCTGTGTACTACAAGCCCTAAAATCGATGCTTAGGGGAACTGTATTTAGGTTTGAACGCAGTATCAGGCTTTGCTATGGCTTGGCGGTTGGTACTGCATCGACTGGTCGTTTCTCATGAATATGTTGCTCGCGACCAAACTGCCGATGCAAATAGAACCAAGGGCGAGCCAAGTCATCGCATCAGGAATCTCGTTGAATAGTGGGATCGCCAACAAGGTCGCCACTGCGGGTGTTGCACTGCCAAAAGCGGCAGAGCGTTCAGCCCCTAAGGTATTAACCGCATAAAGGTAAGTGAACGCAGCGATTAAACCCGCCCCAACGCCTTGCACTGTTGAATGAACGGCAAGCTCCGTGAAGGGCCAATTAGCGATTGGTGTGTCCATTAGGTGGCTTGGGAGGGTTCCAGTCAGGATTAGGACGAGTAAAAGCAAAGTAGAACAGAGAGAAATAAAACCGGCACTGACTAACGCATTAAGATTAGCGACACGGGCTGAGATGGTGAACATCGCCCACATTAAGCTTCCGCATAAAAACAACAAATGACCTTTGGTGTATTCGAAGTTGAAGCTGCTTAAGCTACTCCCTAAAAACAACAGTATGCCGAGCAAAACCAAACCTAAACCAACAACACGATGTCGGCTGAGTGGCTGCTTAAAAAAGAGTACCGCAATTCCTGTAACGAACAGAGGAAGCGTGCCCGGAACAAGAGCACTGCCATGAGATACCGGAACAAACTGCATGGCCGTTCCGGCAACAAGCAGATAAGGTAATCCGCTACCTACGAACATACCCGTTAGATACCGTTTAGGGACTACGGCAATTGCGCTGCGTGCTTTCCACATCAAAGGCAATAACACCAAAGCCGGTATGAGAAATCTTGTGAGAGCGATATCGGCAGGTGTTAAATCTGAATTTGCGCCGCCTTTAAGAGAAAGGAAAAAGCTCGCCCAGATGAGCAGAGTGACAATAATAGATAGGTAACCAAGCTTCATAATAAACAAGGAAAGTGGATGATGACTCATTATGGGGTACTTGGTGTGCCACAGGTTGGCAAGTTTTGTTCTAACTTAAGATATTATTAATGATTTCTGCTAATATTCCCCAAATTATTAACGAATTTAACCAATGATCGGTATTTGCTATGGATAGGATTGATAGACATCTTCTTGAGTTGCTTCAGAAAGACGGCAGGTTAACCACGGCTGAACTTGCTGATGAAGTGGGTTTATCACCTTCGCCTTGTGCAAGACGAGTCAAAAGGCTAGAAGAAAAGGGCATTATTGACGGTTATCGTGTGAGCTTGTCACGAGAACAAGTCGGCATCGCAATGAGTGTGTTTGTTGAGGTGAGCCTAAACAACCACCAAGAAGTGTCGATAGATAAGTTTGAGGCGGCTGTTGTAGAGATGGAAGAGGTGATCAGTTGCCACGTTGTATCTGGGGCTTATGACTATTTGCTAGAAGTGGTTAGCCCGAACTTGATGGCCTACGAGGCATTTACAAGAAAACTTCAAAGGCTCTCTAACGTGAAAGATATTCATACCCACCTTGCGATAAGACAAGTAAAAGGCAATGCACCACTGCCAATTTATACCGATTAAGCCAAACTCTGAGCAGTAACACGAAGGCAGAATGAGCTGAAAACGAAATGGTTTACTCCTGAAGTAGAAGCGCGGTCAATATCAAAAATCATCCATTAAGTGTCAGGCTTCAGGCAATAAAAAACGGAGCACCTCGTGAAAGGTACTCCGTATATGATAGGTGCAAAACTTAGTGATACTTAAAGTTAGAGATTGAACAATCCCCAGTTTGTGCATTAATTCTGAATGAAAAAGCATGTGAATGATAATCCACGCCGTCATTCCAAATTGTCTCTCCAAATATCTTACATAGCTCTAGCTCACTTACTGAACCGAACTCTTCCATGTGTTTAGCTACAGATAAAAGTTTACCTCTTATCTCTGCAGTCCATTCCGTGTTACTCAAGCAGTTGAAAGCCATAGTCTTTTGCATATTACCTAGCCAAAATGTTTCTTGTTATTAAGTTATATGAAGATTCATGATAACAATTTTCTGGCGTTTGTAAATCTATTTTGTGATGAATATCTCACATACTCGCTTGCATTGGTCGGAAATTGAACTTCATTGTTGATAGATAGCACATTACTTTTACAACCTATTGATAAAGCTTTGATTAACGAGTTCTTAGAATATTATGAATGGGATTGAGCATATTTATCGGAAAAGTCCAGTCGAACGAGTGAGAGAATCTAATGGTGATTTCAGTTTGATGCATCGTTTGCTGGTTGGTTTATGTGGCGCGCTTCATCAATCATCGTCGCTTCTCTGCGGTATTTTGAAGACAGCTGACGGAATTTTTCACTGAGTGTATGGAGATCTCGGGAGAGTGATTGTGAGCTTTGTACGTGCACCTTTGCGCTTTCTGCCTGGCGCGGGAGTCTTGCTTTGGTGCAGTGTTTGGCGACGGCTTGCCATGAATACGCTAGAGAGTCAGCGCCTTCAAGTTCACTAGACACAACATACGCCTGTTGTAGCAAAACCTCGGAGACGTCATACGCGGTATTCATATGACTATTGAGCTGCACATTAAACCTTTCTTCATACTTTGCCCAAAGCTCAATGATCTGCTTTTCATTAAAGTGTTTAGATAACAATGTCTGTGACTCATAGGTTGAAAGAACTTGGTTGAACTCTTTGGTGTACTGATTATAGCGACCTTCAAAAGAGAGCTGACGATCCAACAGTGTTTGCCAGTTTTCACGGTCACAATGATTCGCTAGAGCGACATTGGCACTAAAAGTTGCGCTTACAATGATAACTTTCCCCCAAAAACTCATGACTTTCCTCTACTTACCGTGCGCTCTATTGAGAGTATAGATGAGCAGCAGCATGAGTTGATGTACACTTGAGACATACCTATAACGGAAGAGCTGGTGGATTTGATGAAAAAAGCGCTGATCGCTTTACTTGTGTTGTTGATATTGGGCGGAGGGGGAGGAGCGGCATACTACTTCTTGGTCATGAATAAAGACCCAATCCCACAAGAGAAAACGGAAGAGCCGGCGTTAGAAGCTACCGAGCAATCTGAATCTGACCTTGTACCCATCATGGATCTTCAGCCTGAACCCGAGCAGACGGAATTTTACGTTTTGGAGAGAAAGCTTGAAGTGGTCGAGCAACCTGAAATTGATGGCTTGATAACAGATTACCTCTATAAAGGGGAAAAGGTGGTGGTACTCGAGAAACAAGGCGAATGGGCACGTATCTCAGACTATATAGTCCTTAAAGAAGGCGGCCCACAGACGGCGGAATGGGTCTCTATGTCAGGCTTATCGAATGATGAAGTCATTATTTCGGAAAAAGAAAGCAAAGAGATATTGGATTCCTATTTGGTTAAGTCTGATGACCTCAAGATCCATCAAGAAAAATTCCGTAATTCGGTGGCTAAACTGATCTCTGAGGGGGAGTGTGCCCCAAGTGATTTTGAAGAATTAGGCGGATGGGTGAAATCTGTTAAGTACAGCAATCGAGATGTCTATTTTATTTATTGTGGTGGGTTGTCCCTTGAAAACAAAATTTATCTTGATGTAAATACAAATGAAATATTTACGAAGTAAGATCCCACGCTCTATTTAATAATGCTATTTACTAAAGCCCACTCATAGGTTGAGTGGGCTTTTTTGTCTATCCATAATGTTCATCTTTCCCATTTAGAACGTTAATTATATCGAAGGTTATATAGAATAATTAGGAACCATTTATTAATGGCTAATAAGAGTTTTGTTATTATTCTCGTGATCAATCATTTCAAATTCCCACATTGCATTATTCTTGAAACAAGCTGAGAGATATAGATTTATCTCGTATTTACAAAGGCTTATCTGCTTGGTGATAAAAGTAAAACTAAACAAACCTTATTAATATCAGAGTCTTGCGTTGATTTACATAATCGTAACATTTCATTGGTTTTGGGATGCAAGTCTAGTTTTTAATCATAATACGAAAATATTTCATATTTGTAATAATAATTTTTGATTTTGAGTTGCTG